>JASIAM010000243.1 GCA_030041985.1 Bryobacteraceae bacterium
TCTCAGCACCCCGATCCGCTGTTGCGGCGAGGCCGAACACAGCGGCGTCAAGACAGGCAGTCTTGCCACTGGCCGTTGGCAAATTGATAGCCCTCGGCCACTCGCCCGTTGCCGCGCGCTCTGCTAGCATGGCCTGCCACGGAAACGGTTCTGGTTCGGGCCATTCCCTGCTGGCCCAAAGCGCTCTGAAGAAGCCCCGAAAGTCCGTCATACCATTTCGCTGTACAAAGGCCGGAAAAGGCCGTAACCCCGATACCTGCCCGCACCGAGAAGCACTGGGCCAACCACTGGCTGGCTGAAAATGAGAATCGCATGCGTATGCCGGCATTCACTCAAGTCTTTGCGCCGCAGGCGGGGAAATTCGTGAGCGGCCGGTGCTCCCAGGTGAGCAGATACGGGCGTGACCACCACCTCCACGGAAACCGCTTGCGATCGGTGCACGCGCTCCCACGATTGGCGGATCGAATTCGCCAGTTCGGCCTGGTAGGCGGCCTTGTCCTTGGCTTTCGCATGACGGTCGAATACATACGGCGTTACGGTGGCCCACTCGCGGGCGCCACGGGGATAAGCGGTCCAACCCCGCTCCCGCAACGTGTCCCGCCACGCCTTGCCGCCGGCCGTTTCTAGACGCCACTTGCCCAATGCGCCTAGTTTCAATCCCTCCTTGCGCAAAGCTTCAAGTGCGGCTAGCAGCCTGTGACGGTCCACTTCCGTAATCTCCAGCGGAAGCGCAACGGCGACGCCCAAAATTCCACCGTGTGACTGTTCGTGTCCCACAAACGGCAGGGGGAAGATCGAGAGGTGCGGGTTCTGCGAGGGCCCGCTGCCGCGGTGACCGCTCAACACTTCTGGAATTTCGGTCCCCAAATGAGAGAGAAGCGACTTGCGCATCCGGCCCGTCACTTGGAGGGTTGCGGAAAGATCCAGTTGCCGGTACGGACCATTCTCGCGCTGAAGCCCGAAAACCAGAAGACGAGGATCGAATACTGTTCCCGCGGGTTCCGGTTGCGTCAAATCCTCGCCCGGAGCGTACCCGTGGGTCAAAGACAGTTCCGGTCGCAGCCGTGTGGGCGGCTGACCTCGGAATCTCTCCCGGAGCGCACGTCTCGCTTCCCGTTGCCGTGCCTGGTCCGAACCGTCGCGGGCCGCCACCAGCTCTAAGTAACCATCTACTTCTTGCCGGTTGAACTGCCCTTCGAGATAACTGAGCATACCGGAACTGGGCACCCGAAATCGCCCCGCCACGCGGATCTCGTCCGGCAGCCAGTTCGCCGGTGCGTCCAGCGGTTCCTCGCAGGCCCACATCTGTACCAAGCTTGTACTGTGGCCAATCCGCGTCACCTTCTGACATAAAGTACTCAATGAGCTGAAGTGCTGGCGCGGTTCCGCCAAGGGCCAATGCAAGAACAGGCTCTCGTCGCCGACCCATGCTTCGGCGAACTCACGCGGCTGACGCTTGCGCGAGAATCCCCGAGCAGACTGGATAGGCGCAGCAGCGGGCCCTGCGACGTCATTTACCGGTACAAACTGGGTGACGGCCGCGCGCCGATAGCACGACGGCGCTTTGATTTGCGGACCCGGTTGCTCTTCCAGCCATTCCAGCGCGGCGCGCTCGCCTGGGTCTTCACCTGTTTCAAAATGAGCCGCGGCCAGTGCCATGAACACGCGGCCCGGGTGAGGCGGCCATTCGACGCGGCTTCGATCGTCCACATCGCTGGCCACTGCGCACCCGGTCAGATACCGGATGCCGAGTGTCAGCATGTCTACTCCTCCGCGTCGCCTTTCAGGGCCTGCTCCTGGCTAAGGCGAACCAGCTTAACCAACTCGGCGGAGGGTTCCAGCGTAACGGGTTGCTTCTGCCAGACCAGACCGGCTCCCTCGGCAGCGGCAACCGCATCAGTGAGCAACTTCTTGGCGGAGGCGCTGTCGAGCGCGAAAGTCTCGGGAGGTTTGCCCGGTGCAGCCAGTAGTTCCCATTGCATCGGGGCATCTGGCCAGAGGAGGCAGCGCGAACGCAATCCCATTCCCGACTCAAAGGCAAGCGTCGCCGCACATAATCCCAGAGCGGCAAGCACGGTTCGGCCCGCTACATCGACGCCACCGTTACCCTTGGGTCCCTCGACCGGAAACCGCAGGCGGCGCAGGCAGATTAACGATAGGGTTGTGACCTGCTCGGCGTATTTAACGGTCACACCACCAGGAGCGATTTGGCCCTCGCGTGCCGTCTGAATATCCGCCAAACTCCGGTTTCGGATAGCGAATTCATCGTGCCCTGCCCGGATGGAATAGTCGAGTTCCAAAGAGCCAGACTTCATGGGGTCGTAGCCCTCAGCACCCTTCGTGTACTTTGAAAAACCCGGCGTAACGTTGCCAAGATTCGCCTCCGAAACCTTTCCGTCCTTTCCGAGTTTCACGGGCCTGACAGCACTGCCGCTCTTCTCGACCGCGGCTTTCGACTCATCCAGCGTCCATCGGCCGTCATGTCTGCGATAGAGTACGATTCCTTGCGTCTTAGTGATAATCGGGTCGATCCGGCTAGCCGTCTTTACACCAAACTCCGCCCCGATGCCAATCACCTCCGAGACCAGAGATCGTTCAAACTTTGCGCCCAGCCCGCCCTTTGGACCAGTCGAATCCCACATCCCGAAGATTAGGGCTGTTGGGCAGAGCCTGTACAGCGGTGTCGCATTGAGCGGCGTGGCTCGATTTAAGGATTTGGCGATCTCGGAGTTGCGGAATGGCTTTCCGTCGTACTCACTGTCCCGCAAGATCGCGTCTGCGAGCCTATGGGGAGCCTGGAGACTGGTCACCTTCGCAATGGGCTCGATGAGGTCGGCATCGGCAAAATCCACCTCTACCACTGGCATGGCGATTTCACCGGCATCGAGCGCGTCCTGAAGGGCCTGCTCCATGCGGTTTGCCTGGCTTTGAACGCTATCGAGCAGGACGCAAGTGACCGACTGTTCTTGCCCCGGAACTCGGCGCTGCTCGATTGCGTAGACCGCACCCATGAACGTGGGTGGAAAGACCTTATCTCCTTCGCCGCCGCCCGGTTGAAGCCGGCGCCGACAACGAAACGCGGCAGCGCCACCCGACACGGCAGCTTGGAGATCCGACAAACTCAAAATGCGTCGTGCCACGGTTGCTGTTGTCATATATTTCCTTCCTCTACTCCTAACGAATTCCTATCACGGGTGCAGCGGCTACATCGTTGCGACCGTTGCCTCTCGGGGAAGCGGAAATCGTTCTTTGAATAACTATAACCCACTGCATCGTAGTCAGCATTATGATTTAAGAGAGGTCTTAAGGAGAGTCCTTGCATACCACGATTTTCCGTGATACAAGAAGCTATGATTATTCGACTCAACGAGACCACCGTCGCCAAGACCACGAAGACCACAAAGACCATGCGGACATTGGAAATAGCGATGGAACCTGCAACATTTGTCAACGCCGGCCGCAGTAAGGGCTTGGTGGGCCGGATAATCCGCCGCGATGGAGCAACGCAGATATCCGGACGCCAACGGAGCCGCACATGACTCCTGCGAACGGCGAAGCGTCTTCGGTGACTACTCCGGCCGCGGCCCCATTGAAGCTGATCGAAGAGCGGTGCTCCCTGGCTTCTCACCAATATGATTCCGCGACCAAGCGGTCGCGGCCCCATTGACCCATCCGCTCGAATCTCCGCCAGAACGGATTTAAATGCTCAAATATACTCCGAATCCGTAATTTTTTCGACATATTCCCCCGTGACTTTAGGGCAGTCACATCAACCGCGAAATTCGAGATCTCCTTGGACTTCGGTTCTGGCGCCCCTCCCGTGACGAGCCGCCATTCGGTACCATCGAAGGGGATATCAATTCGTCATGACGATCACCCTGGAATTGTCGCCGGATGTTGAAGCCCGTTTACTCGCCGCGGCTGAGCAACAACATGTCCCGGTCGCAGAAGTCGTCAAAGCTTACCTCCGCGATTTTCACCCCGTCCACGTCGGCACAAGCACCTCGGCTAAAGAAATCGATCGAGGATTTGAAGAGGCTGCTGATCTGATTCCAGACGGAATTCCGCCCCTTTCAGACGGGGCCATCAGCCGCGAGAGCATCTACACGGGTGAAGACGGCTGGGACCGCTAGTGGACGTTCTTGTCGACACTAATGTAATCCTGCGCCGAATCCATCGCGCTCACCCGCACAGTCGTCCAGCTCGTGAAGCGATTTTGCAATTAGTGCAGGACGGCGATCGGATATGCGTGACCTCACAGAACCTCTTTGAGATTTGGGTTGTGGCAACGAGACCGATCGCCACGAACGGATTCGGTTTAGCCCCTAACCAGGCCGAGAGGCTTCTGGCGCACGTGGAAAATTCGGTCTTTCGGCTGCCGGATTCCGATGCGGTCTACGCGGAGTGGCGACGCCTCGTTCTGGCTCACCAGGTTTTTGGGAAGACGGCCCACGATGCCCGGCTAGTCGCGGCAATGCTCGTCCACGGAATCACGCACATCTTGACGTTCAACATTCCAGATTTTGCGCGTTATCCGAATATCGTTGTACTTGATCCGATCAGCGTCGCCCAGAAATCGGGTGCGCCGCCCAGTCCTTAATTGGCGAGCGAAGGGCTACTGTTCTCTTTTAGAGTAGGCCGAGGGAACCACCCGCCGTATCAAAACCGTATCAAAACCTATCTATTCGGGCCATTTGGGTTGTCTGTCGAGCGAAGAGCAGGTTCCCCAAGTTGTTGAAATTCCAAAGGACAGGATAGAAATCTGAGAGCCAAAAGAAGCCTGCCGCCTGCCTTACAAGCAGGAGGTCCGCGGTTCGAGCCCGCGACCGCCCACCAAGTCAACCCCTGATTCGCCGGGCAGAACTTCGAATACCGGCACATCTTATCCTCTTCGTTCCTGGTGCCGATCGCGTCCCTGGGTGTATATTACCTGGGTCTCCCGCTTCCCACCATGCGACGCATCACTCGCCTGACCCTCCTCGCCGCCGCGCTTCTGGCCACGCTCCTCGAGGCCCAGCCGTACACGCGCGGCATCGGCATCTACCCCGGCGACCCCCGCGAAGATGCCGGCCCGGTCCTGCGGGTCGATCGCACTACCTACCGCAATCTCGCTCTGCACCGCCCTGCCTACAATTCCTCCAGTTACGATTACAACCTCACCGCGCAATTAATCACCGACGGCATCAGGCATATGACCCTTCCGCGCTGGGTAGCGGTCTCGACCAGCCAGCAAGGTTATTTGAAACGCAACCAGCGCGAATACGTGCTCGATCACAATCCGTTCACCAGTGTCGAACTCCGTGGCGCAAGCGCCTGGCTGCAGCTCGAATTACACGGCGGCGAAACAGCGCTCGAAGTGGACCGCATCGACATTACCGCTTCGGCGGCGCCGGCCTCCGATCCCGCCTGGACGTGCACGATCCTGGGCTCCGATGACGGCCGCGCGTGGAACGAACTGGCGCCCGCCGCCGAAAATAGCGCTGCGCCCAAATTGTCCGTAGCGTGGAATCAGCGCTCGCGCAATCGCTTCTATCGCTTCGAGTTTCGCGCCGCAACCGCGCGCGTCTGGACCATCGCCGATATCGGCCTGTTCTATCAAAACCGCAAGGTAGAAGTCGCCGGCCCGTTCAACTTCACCAGCGCCTGGATGAGCGCCTCAAGCGGCCGCGAGTGGGTTTACGTGGATCTGGGAGTGCCCTGCACCTTCGATCGCGTCGATCTGCACTGGATTCGCCGCGCCGCCGCGGGCGTAATTCAAGTCTCCAATGATGCCGTCACCTGGCGCGATGTGCAGCAGCTCCCGGAGTTGGGTCAGAGCTTCGGCCCTGCCGTCGCCCACTCCGCAGACTCTCTGAAGCTCCCGCAGCCCGCTCAGGCCCGCTATGTCCGCCTCCTTCTGACTCGCCCTGCCTCGCCCGAAGGTTACATCCTCAGCGAAATGGAAGTCTATGGCCGCGGCGGCCTCGTGCCGTACTCCAAACCCGGTGCGCTTCTCGAAACCAACTGGCGCATCCAGCGCGATTCTTTAGTTCACTCCACTCCCGAGGCCATTTCTAGGCCCGGTTTCTCCGATCGTGACTGGCTCATCGCCACCGTCCCCGGCACGGTGCTCACCAGTTACTACAACGACGGCGCGGTTCCGGACCCGAACTATGCCGGCAACCAGTTGATGATCTCCGATTCGTTCTTCTACGCCGATTTCTGGTATCGCAATGAATTCACCGCGCCTCCTTTGCCCGCGGGCCGGCGCATGTGGCTCCATTTCGATGGCATCGATTGGAAGGCGGAGGTATTTCTGAACGGGGAACGCTTGGGCCGCATCGAAGGAGCCTTCGAGCGCGGACGCTTCGATATCACCAGCCACATCCGCCCCGGCCAGCGCAACGCTCTCGCCGTGCGCATCGAGAAGAACGCCACGCCTGGCACGGTTCATGAAAAAACCTCCGGCGATCCCGGCAAGAACGGCGGCGCATTAGGCGCGGACAATCCAACCTTTCACGCGTCCGTCGGATGGGATTGGATTCCCACCATTCGCGGCCGCGATACCGGCATCTGGAACAAAGTGCGGCTCACCACCACCGGGCCGGCCGCTATCGAAGATCCCTTCGTCAGCAGCGTAGTCTCTGATCCCGCGCGCGCAGAGGTCACCATCTCAGCCACTCTCCACAACTACGGAGCCGCGCCCATCACGGGAACTCTGAGAGGCCGCTTCGGCGACCTGGCTTTCCAGCAGCCCTTCACCCTGGACGCTTCCGCCGCAACCGCCATCAAGCAAGTGCTCGATGTCCGCAATCCACGCTTGTGGTGGCCCAATGGTTACGGCGATCCAAACCTCTACCCGGTGGACTTGACCCTGGAAACAGCCGGCGCGAAAATTTCTGACACTCTCTCCTTCCAGGCCGGCGTGCGCCAGTTCACCTACAGCGAAGAAGGCGGCGCGCTGCGCATCTGGATCAATGGCAAGCGTCTGGTGCCCCGCGGCGGTAACTGGGGCTTCAGCGAATCCATGCTGCGCTACCGCGCGCGCGAGTACGATGCCGCCGTGCGCTACCACCGCGACATGAACTTCACCATGATCCGCAATTGGGTCGGCCAGATTGGCGATGATGCCTTCTATGATGCCTGCGACCGCTACGGCATCGTGGTCTGGCAGGATTTCTGGCTGGCCAACCCAGCCGACGGCCCCGATCCCGATGATCCCCAGATGTTCCTCCGCAACGTAAAAGACACAGTGTTACGCATCCGCAACCACCCGTCCGTGGGCTTGTACGTTGGGCGCAACGAAGGGTTCCCGCCGAAGATCATCGATGATGGTATCCGCGCCATCCTCGCCGATCTCGATCCCTCTATCCATTACATCCCCAGCTCCGCCGATGGTCCCGTGAGCGGACATGGCCCCTACCGCGCCATGCCTCCCGCCTGGTACTTCACCGAACGCGCGGCCACCAAGCTGCATAGCGAGATGGGCATGCCCGACGTGGTCTCCATCGAAAGCGTGCGCGCAATGATGCCGCTGCCGGCGAGCGATGAAAATCAAAGCCGCGGCCGTGAAGAACCCCTCGCTGAAGGCCCCCTCTGGGGCTTGCATGATTTCACTTCCGGCGGCGCGCAGAATGGCGACTCCTTTCGCGATCGCGTGGAACACAGCTACGGCGGCGCGGATACCATCGGCGAGTGGCTGAAGCTCGCCCAGTTCGTGGATTACGAAGGCTACCGCGCCATGTTCGAAGCGCAAAGCAAGAACCGCATGGGTCTGCTGCTCTGGATGACGCACCCCTCCTGGCCTTCCTTCGTCTGGCAGACCTACGACTATTACTTCGAGCCCACCGCCGGCTACTTCGGCGCGAAGAAGGGATCGGAGCCGCTGCATATTCAGTGGAACCCCGCCGCCGAGACCATCGAAGTAGTGAACGATTCCGGCACTGCCGCTCATGGCCTCACCGCGCGCGTGGAATTGCGCAATATGGATGGCGCAGTAGTGTGGAAGAAGGAAGTGCCCGTGGATAGCCCCGAAGACAGCACCACCACCTGCTTCCCCATGGAATACCCGCCGGGATTAACGCCCGTCCACTTCCTCCAGCTCGAGCTGGTAGGCCCCGGCTCTGGCGAGCCCATCTCCCGGAATTTCTATTGGCGGGGCCTGCAACAGGACGACTTCCGCGCTTTGCGGGAGTTGCCGCGCGTGAAACTCGAAGCCGCGACACGCGTGGAACGTTCCGGCAATCGCTGGTTCTTGTCCACCGATCTGCACAACTCCTCTCGCACCCCGGCCCTGATGATCCGCCTGAAAGCAGTGCGCGAAACCACCGGGGATCGCATCCTCCCTGCGATCTACAGCGACAACTACATCGCTCTGATGCCCGGCGAACGCCGCACCATCCGCACCGAACTGGCCGATCGCGACACCCGCGGAGAAAAGCCTAAGATGATTATCGAAGGGTTCAATGTCGAATCCCAGTGAGATCCGCGATGTGGGGCCGGGGCTTCTGCCCTGCCGCTGCCCTTCCGGGCGGCGCGCCGTGGTGCTCACAGCCCTCTGTCTCACGCCCGCTCTGGCCCAATCTCCCTGGATGGACAAAAAACTCTCTCCAGATCGCCGCGCCGATCTGGTCATCGAACAGATGACGCTTGATGAGAAAATCCAGCTCGTCCACGGCGCCGGCGGTTTTGATCAATCGGGGCCGCGATCGAACGGTGGCGCAGGCATGATCGCAGGCATTCCCCGGCTCGGTCTCCCCGACGTGCAGTTGGCCGATTCCGCAGTGGGTGTGCGCGCGGCCGCGGCCCGAGGCCGGTATTCCACCCTGTTGCCATCTACCGTGGCCGAAGCCGCTACCTGGGATCTGAAACTCGCTCATGAGTACGGCGCGCTCATCGGACGTGAGCTGCGTGATCAGCTCTACAATTCGTCCCTCGGGGGCGGCATGGACCTCATGCGCGAACCCCGCAATGGCCGCAACTTCGAGTACGTTGGAGAGGACCCCATCCTCGCCGGCAAAATCGCCGCCCAGTTCGTGCGCGGTCTGCAGGAACAGAACGTTATCGGCGACCTCAAGCACTATGCCTTTAACGATCAGGAAACCGGCCGCACCATCGGCGATGTCAAACTCGGCCGGCGCGCCATGCGCGAAACTGATCTGCTGGCCTTTGAAATCGCCATCACCGAAGGGCAGCCCGGTATGGTCATGTGCTCTTATAACAAGGTCAATGGCGACTGGGCCTGCGAGAACCACTACCTTCTGACCGATCTGCTCAAAAATACGTGGGGCTTCAAAGGCTTCGTCATTTCCGATTGGGGCGCAACTCACACGGCCGCTAAAGCCGCCAATGCCGGCCTCGATAACGAAGAGCCCGGCGGCCGCTATTTCGGCGATGCGCTGAAAAAAGCCGTGGAAAGCGGAGAAGTTCCCATGGCGCGTCTCGACGACATGGTCCACCGCATCGTGCGCACCGAGTTCGCCGCGGGCATTATCGACGATCCGCCGAAAGGCCGCGTGGTCGATCCGTTCCACGGCGCGCAGGTTTCCGAGACCATCGCTGAACAGGGATCGGTGCTGCTGAAAAACATCAACCGCCAGCTCCCTTTGAATGCTGCTGCGCTCCAGTCGATCGCGATCATCGGCTCGCACGCTGATACCAGCGTGCTGTCAGGCGGCGGCTCCGCGCAGGTTGATCCGCCGGGAGGAGGCCCCAGCATTTTCGGTGGTCCTGTGATCTGGTTCCCATCATCACCACTCAAAGCGATTCAAGCGAAAGCACCGCATGCCAGGATTACTTTCAACGAAGGCGCTGACCGGAACGCCGCGGCTGCGCTCGCTAAGTCTTCCGATCTTGCGATCGTATTTGTCAATCAGCCCACCAGCGAAGGCAAGGATCTCTCCACGCTCACCCTCCCGGACAACCAGGATCAATTAGTAGAAGCCGTCGCCCGCGCCAATCCGCACACCATCGTGGTGCTCGAAACCGGCGGGCCCGCGGCCATGCCTTGGATCGATCGTGTCACCGCGGCCATCGAGATCTGGTATCCGGGCATCCGCGGCGGCGAAGCGCTGGCCAATCTCCTCTTCGGTGATGTCAATCCCTCCGCCAAGCTGCCCATGACCTTCGCCAAGTCCGATGCCGATCTGCCCCACCCCAGGGTCCCCGGCATGATGTTGCTACCCGGTTCGGGAGGCCGCGCACTCGCCCCGTTTGATATCGATTACACAGAAGGCCTGAAGGTTGGTTACAAATGGTTCGATGCCGAAGACAAACAGCCGCTGTTCGCCTTCGGCCACGGGCTTTCCTACACTACCTTCGCGTATTCCGCGCTGACTGCAACCATGGGCCAGGGCCGCTCGCCCGCCGAAGTTACTTTCACTGTGCGTAACACAGGCGATCGCCCCGGTGCGGAGGCCGCGCAGGTTTACGCCGCTTTGCCGGCCGCCGCTCAGGAACCGCCCAAACGGCTGGTGGCTTGGGAAAAGGTGACGCTCGCTCCCGGCGAATCGAAACAGATCCGTCTCGCAATCGAACCGAAATTTCTATCGATCTTTAACGAACAGAAAAACGATTGGGATTTGCTCCCCGGCAGCTATCGATTCCTGGTGGGAAGCTCCTCCCGTAGCACCCCGCTGGCAGTCACGGTAACACACTAGTCCGGGTCAGATCGCCATCCAACCGGATTTCGTTTCTTCGAACTAAGAATTACTGGCCGGGTAACAACCTGATAAGAAATTCCCCGCCTAGACCGTTCGAACTAGCAATAATGTACAAGAAAATAGTACGGTACCGATACTAGAAAAGAAGTTAGAAATGCTCTTGACTTGATGTCGCTTCCGCCTTATAGTTAATCACAATTTATTCGCCGTATGACACGACGTTCGTTTTCCATGATCCCGCCCCTCACGTTGGGCGGCTTGTTGCTAACGGGCACGAGAACGGCAATGCGATTACGTGCCGCGGATTTGCCACCGGCCGATGGGGAAGCGGTGCATACTCTGAAGACAGCTATGAGTTGGATGAGTCACCTGCTCGAAACCAATGCACCGGGCATCGAGGATGTAAGGATTCTGCTCAATTGGTTCGGGGAATGCAGAATTTCGCGTACGGACCACGATTCGAGCTTCCACGATGGTTTTTCGAACCCGCTCGGATTTGCTGGATCGTCTCTACTCTCCTTACGCTCCAAGTTCGGTTATCCTTTCGGCATCGACCGGCAACCTTGGGCATCCGCTGTCGGACACTCCTCCAAGGCAACCGAACTGAATAATGCCGAGATGGACGCCCTGATTGATTTGGCCCCAAGGTTAGGGAGCGATCATCTGCCTTATCCCGATGGACTTCGGATGGAACCCCAGGCCAAGGGTGCTCGTCACGATGCTTTTATGCGTTTCCTGGACACACAGGAAAACAAAAACGATATTCATCTAATTTACACGCGGTATTTTGTGGGAGCCGAGGGAATCGGCGGCGGAAAACCGAACCCGCTACCCTACCTCGCATTTGCGTACAAGACCAAGACCAACCCGCAGACGATAGTGAATCTGGTCGCTATCGATGCAAGTCGCGTGGAACACTGAGGATTTTGATTATGCGCTCAGGTGATACATCGTTTTTGCCGCTTTCCCGCCGCGCTTTGATCTCTCGAGTTGTCGCTACGGGCGTGGGTGGTGTGGTGTGGTCTACGCTCGGATCGAAAATCGCAGGGGCTCAGCCTTCCGGTCTATCACAGCCTGGCGAAGATGATCTTGTGAACAGCGTAGTCACTATGGGCAACAATATTGCTGATCAGCCTCCGCTGGTGCAGGATTGGTTGAAACACAGTGAGACTAACAGAGAGGGAAAGACGCGCTTGGCGCAGAAACAGGGCTTCGAGAACGATTTCCATGGGCAATGGGCGAATCAGCGCGAGTTTGTCACTCCCTTGAATCCGCTCCGCACACGTTTCGCTATCGCCGACTCAGGCACACGTTATTGCCTGATGGGCGTCTTCTATCACCCCTGGATGCATATTTTGGGCTATGCACCCAACCGGACCCTCAATTTCTGGGAGGTGGAATCGCTACGGCCAACCACCGTCTTCCTCGAGCGGCAGTTCCGGCTGTCCCGTAACGGCATTCTGGCTATAGCGCCCTTTCCCGACACACCGCGGATAAGCCCGACTCAGGTATACTCTGATGGATTCGCGCGGATCGTCACTGATGCGAATCTGAATCCCAATAATTTCATCTTGTGGTACGTGCGTTTCTATTTGATGGCGGTAGCGACCAGTGAAGGTGTGCAGCAACCGCAGCCGATCCTGGCACACGCCTATACGTACGGCCGCAGCAACGACATGCAGATCAACTACTCCGTAGTGAGACTTTGAGGATTGAAGCTGTATCCGGAATCACGGATTAAGTAACAGCGAGTTGTCTATTTTCCGTGATACTGCGCGAAACAGCCTGCGAGAAAGTTGTCGCTGAAGCTATACGTCACATTGCTGTTCCTATCGAAGGTAAAGTCACAATGATCGCCATCACCGTCCTGTACTCTAACCCGATCATTTACAGTCATAGGAGCGAAATCCGTGCTGGCGCCGCTTTGAATAGCCGCCAGGTTCCTGCCCCATGCGGTGTCGGTGCTGTGCGCAATGTACACTCCGATTAGTGTGAAGTGAGATTGGTTATTCAGAGTCATCGTGATCGTGGGCGGAGGGGGTGGCGGAGGAAGCGGCCGGGAACGTTTCCGGGGGGCGGGTTGCGGTGTGTTCCCAACACAGTGGACAAACCAATCGCGATCCAGAGTCCAATTCTGCAGGCCGGTTAGGTTTGTGTCGGCGGTCTCACATCTGCCGTTTCTGCTTGTAAAACGGACCCGGTAGACGCCCGCATCCCCTGTGAACGCCCACTGTTGATGGAGTTCCATTACCTTCTTCCCGAGTAAGTCTCTTCCGATTTCGCCGCCCGGCTGGAAAATATATACCGAAAGGATATCGAAACCGGTCTCATTAGTAACATCAACGGTAAATCGGGGAACTTGTTGCGCCAACGCAGTAGTTGCGGTCAGCAACCACACTACCCACGTAGAGAACCGGAAAAGCCGAATTACCGTCCACGACATCGGTTCAGCCTGCGTCCGGAATGGCATATACGATCTGCCTGTTCGGGATGCCCTTTTGCTGGAAAGCATAAGCGACAACCGCATCATAATGGCCGGCTTGGCCGCCCAGATGGCGCGATTCGATAAAGAAATAGCGGTAATACTTCAAGTCGAAATCCGCAAAGTTATGGCCCGAGTTGACTACGATCCGCGCGAAATGTTTGAGTTCCGGGAGACCTTGCGCATCAGGAGGGTACCGGAGACCCTTACCCAACGGGCAGAAGTAAGGCATTGCCGCGCCGGGAGAATAAAAGTTGAGGCCGCGAAGTGCCGCGATACCAGGCATCAGCGATGCCATTTCCTCGTTATTCAGCTCGCCTTCCCTGGCATAGGCAGTGGCGGAAATCCAGGGGTCTCCGTTAACGCCGAACCTCCCATAGCCGAATCGCGTAGAGGTCACGAGAGGGCGAGTAGATCGAAGCTGCCAGAGATTAGCGAAGGAATCGTGGAAACTGCCGTCCCGGGCGGCCCGAACAATTTCGCTGTGACGCAGCCAGTCTTGGACCAGCTCGTTTTGAGCGCTCACGTGTGTTCCCATCCAAGTTACGCGATCCACCAGCTCTCTTCTTTGCTGCTCCAGGGTAAGTGGCACCGCCTCCATCCTGGTAAAGACAGCAGCGATCGCTCCTCCGGACGGGACAAGTATCAGTTGTCTGCGAGTAAATGGGAGGCCCGGCATATATCCCTCCTATGCCTATGACGTGAAACTGCAACGATAGTAACATGAAGAGTTGAGCTGGTAAATAACAAACTCATAGCCGAAAAAGTGCTGGCCGGACACTTCACATTCCGATGGTCACTGGCCACACTCAGGGAAGCTCCCGATAAGATAATTATTGTTTGAATTCCGTGGAGGGCATGTTACAATGTCGGCGCCATGATGGCTGGACCGGCAATCACTGAGTTCTCCGCCTACGTTCCCGGGTTTGATGAGGACATTTTTATTAGTTATGCCCACATTGACAACCCGCCGTACAATCAGTGGGTAACCGCGCTGCACACCTTCTTGCAGTACCGCGTGACTCAGATCCTGGGTAGCAACGTCCGGGTGTATCGCGATTTGAAATTGAATGGCATAGACGCCTTCTGGGAGGTATTGCGCGAACGGATCTCTAGAAGCGCCATTTTCCTCCCGGTTCTCTCGCCCCGCTACGTAAGGTCGGATTCCTGCCGTAAGGAGGCGGCTCTGTTCGGGAATATCGCCCGGGGCAGCGGCCAGAGCACGGTGCAGCAGATGTCCCGCATCGTGCGAGTGATCAAAACACCGTATCCTTCCGCGGCGGGACCGGACGCCTTGCAGGAAACCGAGACACTTGGATTTCGGTTTTACGACCAGGATCCGCTGAATCCGGCCAGTTTTCAGGAATTCAACTCCGACAAAGACGCCGATCCCGACGGCCATCAAAAATTCTCTAAAAGTTCCGAAAACCTCGCCCAGGCGATTGCGAAGCTGTTGAGCGCGATGCATGACAGCCGGCAGTCTGTGCCTCCCGCTTCCCCGAAACGGACCGTATTTGTCGCCGGAGTGACCAGCGATCTCCGGACCGAACGGGAAACCGTGATCAACACTTTGTCGGGACAAGGTTGCCAGTGCGTGCCCTCAGAAGAGTTGCCGGTCACCCTCTCGGGGCTGAACCAGGTGCTGGAACGCGACTTGAAAGACAGCCGCTTAGCCATCCATTTAATGGGGGCTCGCGCCGGATTGGTGCCGGAAGGTGCGCAGCACGCGATTGTCCGGCTGCAGTTCGAAGCCGCCCGGAGTCGTGGTCTCCGCCAGTTGGTGTGGATTCCGCCGGATCTTCCAGGTGTGGAAGATACTCAGAAGCAGTTTCTCTCCGCGATCGAGCACTCAGGCGACGAGCGCTGTGACATTATTAAGGAACGCTTTGGCCTCTTTGTAGATTGCGTAAGAGACGAATTGGGGAAACGGCCCAAAGCGGCAACCAACATCCGTGCCAAGTCCGTCTATCTGATGTGCGATAAAGCAGACCTCAGCCGGACTTGGCGGAAACAGATCCGCTCCTTTCTGATCGACCAGGGATATCCGGTGTTTGATCCGGCATTTGAAGGTGATGTTTCCGTAATTCGCGAGTTGGAAGCCGACAATATCAAAGAGAATGAAGCGACGCTCATTTACTATGGGACCGCGGCCGATGCCTGGGTATTGCAGAAGCGGAGGACAATACTAAAAACCCTGGCTAGCGCCGAGCATCCGGGCAAGCGCGTCCGCGCCGTTTACCTCTGCACTCCCGATAGTGATGTAAAGCAGGCTAACTATCTCGGTTACGACGGTGATGCCATTCCCGAACAGGCCGGCTTCACGCCTCTGATGGTGCTTGGCGATTGCACGCCGTTCACCCCCGATAAACTCAGGCCGTTGCTCGATCAACTCGAAGCCGGAGATGTATGATGAGCGACCCAGAGCCGCGCCGCGTGTCATTCAATCCGTTTCCCGGCCTCCGCTACTTCACCAAGCAGGAAACTCATCTTTTCTTCGGCCGCGACGGACAGAGCGACGAAATCGTCCGGAAACTGGCGCAGCATCACTTCGTCGCGGTGACCGGCAATTCCGGGAGCGGGAAATCTTCTCTGGTGCGCGCCGGCTTGTTGCCATCACTCGAAGCGGGCTATTTCGTGCAAGCGGGGCCGCACTGGCGCATCGCCGATTTGCGCCCCCGCAACACGCCGCTGGCCAATCTCTCGCAAGCTCTGCGGGAACAGGGCCTTACCGAAGGTGTGGACCCCGAGACGCTCGCCACCAATCCTGGTGCGATTCTAGCGGCCTGCAAAGGGCAAGACCTCTCCAATCTTTTGATACTCGTGGACCAGTTTGAAGAGTTATTCCGCTTCACGGCCCACGAAAATCGATGCGCCGATAGTGACGAGAAAAGTTGCTTTGTGCGGCTGTTGCTGGAGGCTGCGATCCAACGCAGCGCGCCGGTGTTCCTGGTGATCACTCTGCGATCCGATTTTCTAGGCGACTGCGCCCAGTTCCGCGATTTGCCGGAAATGATCAATGCCTCCCAGTACCTCGTGCCCCGGCTCACGCGCGAGCAGCGCAAGATGGCGATTGAGGGGCCGATACACGTTGGCGGGGCTCGCATCGCTCCGCGGCTCGTGCAGAGACTTTTGAATGAAGCCGGCGGCGACCCCGATCAGTTGCCCGTCTTGCAGCACGCGCTCATGCGGACCTGGCAACATTGGCAGGACCGCCATTCCCCGGAATGCGCCATCGATTTCCATGACTACGAAGCAATCGGGACCATGGAACGTGCGATCTCGTTGCATGCGGACGAGGCTCTCCAGGACGCAAGCGGCAAGATTCGCGGCCACGGTGAGGTGGCAGTTCGCCGCATTTTTCAGAGGCTCAGTGACCGCGATTCCGAAGGCCGCGAATCACGCCGCCCCACCTCGTTAGGGGAACTGCGCGATGTAGCCGAACTGACCACTGAGCAGACCATCGACGCCATCAATTGTTTTCGTATGCAGGGGCGGGCGTTTCTGACCCCTTTAGATGGCGAGTTGTCGCCGGAAACCGAAATTGACGTTACCCATGAGTGTCTTTTGCGGAAGTGGGGACGGTTGAAGGACGAGTGGAATCAGGAAGAAGAGGACTCCAAATCGATTTTTCTGCGCCTGGCGATACGGGCAGCAGACGAATTCCAGAAAGGCCAATTTTCCGCTTATCTGACTGGCCCGCCCCTGATTCGAGACTTGGACTGGTGGCGCCATCGGAAGCCCAACGCTGCCTGGGCCGCCCGATATCACAGCGGATTTGCGCTGGCCGGGCAATATCTGAACGAGAGCGACGATTTCCGAAAGCAGGAGCAGAAGAAGCGGGACGACGAGCAGCGCAAGCGTGAGCAGGAGCGAATCGAAGCAGTGCGCAAACAGGAGCAGGCGATCGCCCGCGAATCCGCGCTCGCAGCCGAAGCTGTGGCCAGGCGATTCCGCCAAAAAGTAGCCTACGGTGTCGCCGTCGGGGCTTTGTGTGTCGCCGTCCTGCTTGGGTACCTGGCGTTCTTGCTGAAACACCAGTCTGAAAGAGCGACCGCCCTGCTGTTGGCAAGCAAGGCCGCAACCGCCGAATCCCAGAGTGACAACAGTTTGGAAGCCGCGGCCGTGCTTGCGGCACAATCCCTGAGCGATCCCAATAATCCGGAGGGACAACTTCTCCTTGCGCGAGCCCTGGACCTTCTGCCACCGCGGCCCACGGCCATCAAACCTGGAGTTAACGGCGCGGCCCGAGTGGCTTTCAGTGAGGACGGCACGCAGTTTGCCGCCGCCGGCCAGGATGGTGTGCAGGTATTTGATTCCCAGAACGGAACTTCTCAATTCCTGGTGACACTCCAGTCGCCGGCCGTGAATGTGCTCTTCGGCGGGGAGCACCTTTTCGTCGGAAGCGGGAACTTGATTACCGTCCATTCGAGGAATGATGGCCGGCAAGTGACCCAGTTGAAGTGCCCGAATGATGGCAAAGTGCGCGATTTCTGGGTAGGTCAAAATGGCCTGTCCATCGTAGCGATTTGCGTTCCGGCCTTCGACTCTTCAACGCGCGTATCTGATCCTTCCATGTTCCGGTGGAGTGCGAAAGCGGCCGGGTCTGCCTTCGCACCCAGTGACCTTGGATTTCGCCAGGAAGTCGCCGCCGCGGGCGATTCCATAGCACTCAGCGGCGAAATGGACCGCGCCGCGTGGGACATTCCTAATTATCTGGGCTCCACCCAAATCGAAGTGGCCCTCAAAGCCGCCGCTCCCATCGAACTGACAACACCCCATGAATCGCCACGGATACTTTTTGTTCCAGGGAACTTCGGTAGCGTCATAGTAGGATATTCCGACGGGCTCGTTGAATCATTGCGGTACAAGAAAGAAAGCCAAATAGTCCGCGATCCGGCAATGGCAGACGCGCATACGATTCTGAACCTTTCCTCCGCAGTGCAAACGTTGGCTGTGAGTGCGGATGGATCGATTCTTGCGGCCGCCGGCAAACTCGGAGGAGCGAAAATTTGGGACCTGAGGTCCAATGTGGAGCGCGCACGGCTCGTAACGCAAGCTCCGCTGCTTTCCGTCGCGGTAGCCCGTACGAGAGTAATCGCTGTGGACGCTAATCACCTCATATATCGATGGACTCTCGGCTCCGATAACCGGATCGAAATTCAGGACGGTGACAGTCTGAATTCTGCCAGACTCTCCCCTGGAGCGACTTATCTGATTGCGCGGAAGAAGACATCCCGCAACCTAAAGAATAGTGGGGCTACCACTGGAGAAGCTACGGAAGTCGATCTGTTTGACACGCGGACCGGAAAACTGTTGCACCGTTTCGACTCCTCGGAGGAACCGTATCCGGTCGCCATCAGCCACGACAACAAACGGATCGCCATGATGGACCGCCGGCACGGCAGGCAAGAGGTCTCGATCCAGGAGATATCACTCCACTCCTTTTCGGCCGGCGCTATCGGAAACCCCCTTTGGCACACCACGCTGAAGGAGCTGTTTTCCGACAGATTTTCCTTCAGTCCGGACGGCCAATACATTGCGGGAACGCGTCTCTACTACGGGATGTCCGTGTGGAGCGCAAAAGATGGCCGCGAGTTGCTGCCCTCATCCGGAGGCGCATCCCTGTGGACTTTCGGCCCACAAAGCGGATCGATTGTCATCGGAGAGGATAAGGGCGTAACGGTTTACGATCTCGCCCATGGTGGCGCAAAGGAAATCACTCCTCCCTGGCTTCGCTCTAAGCCCTATACGAAGGTGCGGATCAGTCCGGACCACCATCTTATGGCAGTAGTCGAAGAGAACGGCATTCCCCTTGGACCGCCCGGCTTGATTAAGAGCGTAGCCGATTTGAAAGTTCTGCCTTCCTCTGAGCCCGAACTGGTGCGAGATTGGTTTCGAAATAGCGTCCTGATCAATCAGAGACGGGTAATTCGAATCCTGGAATTGCCATCCGGCAGAGAACGCGTTAACATTCCGGCATCAACCCCGGTCAGCGACATCGTCTTCAGCCCGGACTCATTCCACCTCGCTGCGATTGGACGTGACAAGACCATTCACGTTTGGGATGTCAAAACCAAACAGGAGATCGCGAGAATGGCCAGCGCTCTCGAAGTTATGGACATGGCGTTTACACAAGATGACAAGCTGGCGATCGCAGATGAGTCCGGTTTCCGGGTAAGACCATGGAAAGCGCGGGATCTCGTTGACACTTTCTGCAAGACTCGTCTGACGCACAACCTGACTCAGGATGAATGGGAACAGCATGCTCCCCCCGAAAC
>JASIAM010000244.1 GCA_030041985.1 Bryobacteraceae bacterium
GTTTTGGTTCGACTACCATAGAGGCACTTGAGCGGAGGACAGGGCTCCGCAGGAATGCGACCCGAGCGCCGACTCAAGCGCCGGAATGGCGGGGGCGGCTTCGGCCGCCCCGGACCTCAAATTCAGACTCGCCGACCCTAAGCTTATTGCGCCCGAAAAATGGTCTTGACAATGGGGGCCACTTTCGTACGCGATCCGATGCAGAAGGTCGCCTGGGAGTGGCCTGCCTACGGCTACCGGAGAATCATCCGCGAACTGCGGCAGCGCGGCTTCGAGGTGAATCATAAACGGGTGCTGCGGATGATGCGGGAGGATAACCTGCTGTGCGTACGGCAGCGCGCTTTTGTGGTCACCACCGACTCGCGCCACAATCTGCCGGTCTATCCGAACCTGGCCGGTCAACTCACGCCCCCAGCGATCAACCAACTCTGGGTGGCCGACATCACGTACATCCGCTTGCGCAGCGAATTCGTGTATCTGGCGGTGGTGCTGGACGCATTCTCAAGGCGGGTGATCGGTTGGGCGCTGGGACGAACGCTGGAAGCCGGACTGGCCGTAACCGCATTGCGCATGGCTTTGGCGGAGCGGCAACCGGGACCAGGCTTGGTACATCACTCCGACCGCGGCGTGCCATATGCATCGCAGGAATACACCAAACTACTCCAACAACATCAGGCCACCATCAGCATGAGCCGCAAGGGTAACCCATATGACAATGGGGCCTGTGAATCTTTCATGAAGACCCTGAAATGTGAGGAGGTTTATCGAAACGAATACCGCGATTTCAACGAAGCTCACGCCAGCATTGGCGAATTCTTAGAACGGGTTTATAACCAGAAGCGGTTGCACTCTGCGCTCGGCTATCTGCCCCCCGGCAGAGTTCGAGCAGAACGGCGGGGCCAGTCAATGAGGAAGGTTCGCGTCATTCTCCATTGGGGGCGCTGCCCCCAAGCCCCCGGAATTTTACGCCTTATCGCCAGAATGGCTGATTTTGGGGGAGCGGGCTGCGCCCGCTCCCGTGCTATTCCGGCCGCTGAGTCGGCGCTCGGGTTGCGTTCCCGCAATGCCCTATCCTCCGCTCAGGTGATTCCACAGTGGACGACAACTATGTCGCCGTGCAATGATCGATCGGCAGACGGCGACCACCCCCTTAACTTTGTGTCTCAGCCCAAGGGTTCACTTCAAACGCCGGCCCCTTCGCCCTGCACCCCCTCCCCCGCTCGGCGGGGCACATTCTCAGAAAGGAAAGCCACCGGCCACTAGTGTACCAATTTTCAGGATCATCTTGTATTAGAAACGCTTCCTGATTTCAGGATCATTGTTGGATTGGAAAATGCAGCAACTCGCTGTCTGTTTTGCCTTTGAACCCGGCCCACTGGGCAGTGTGCACCTCATAGGCCGGGAAACTATGGCGGAAATCGAGCGGCAAACATTCATCCAGCAAAATTCTCACGCGATTCTGGCGATCAGCGAGTCCTTGGCTTCCTCAAGCGCCTGAACCACCATTTCGCGCGTGACGGAGGGGAATTGGCGCAAAAACTCAGGTAGGGAATGGCCGCCTTCCAGGTAATCGATTAGATTCTGGAATGGCACTCGTGTACCCCGAAAACATGGGGTACCGTTCATGACCTCCGGGTCGGCTACCACAACGGGTGATGCCATATCGCTCTCCATTCTAGCCTGACCATGCGGCCCAATTTATTCCCGCAAATCGAATCCCTACGACAATCCCACTACCCGTCCCGTCTCCGTGTCGATGTCGATATCGTAGTAGCCGGGGCGGGTCGATAGGCCCGGCATGGTGGACATGGCGCCCAGCAGCGGATACAGAAAACCGGCGCCGATGCTGGCGCGGATGTCGCGCACGGGCACCACGAACCCGATGGGCGCTCCTTTGAGATTGGGATCGTGGCTCAGGCTGAGTTGCGTCTTGGCCATGCAGATCGGCAGGCGGTCGAATCCCACGCGCGTGTAGAGTTCGATCTTTTTCTCCGCTTCGGGGGAGTACTCGACGCCGGAACCGCCGTACATTTCGCGGACAATGGTTTCGATTTTCTGCTTGATGGGGATGTCGAGCGGATATAAGAATTTGAAGTGCGACGGTTTCTCGCAGGCCGCGACCACCGCTTTCGCCAAAGCCACCGCGCCTGCGCCGCCTTCTGCCCAATGATTGGACATGACCGCATCCTCGGCGCCAGAGGCCACAGCGATGCGGCGCACCAACTCGATTTCTGCGGGGGTATCAGTCTTGAAGCGATTGATGGCCACCACCACAGGGAGGCCGAATTCGCGCGCATTGGCGATCATGCGGATGAGGTTGCTGCAACCTTTTTCCAGCAGGTCGAGATTCTCGTGCAGGTAAGCATGGGAGAGGGGCTGTCCGGCCACGACTTTGGGCCCGCCGCCGTGCATCTTTAGAGCGCGGATGGTGGCCACCAGAACGACGCAGTTCGGCAGCAGGCCACTATAGCGGCACTTGATGTCAAAAAATTTCTCCATGCCCATATCGGCGCCGAAACCGGCTTCGGTCAATACGTAGCCTTCCGGTCCCACCAGCTTGAGGGCGATTTGGTCCGCCACGATAGAGGAGTTGCCGTGGGCGATATTAGCGAACGGGCCGGCATGCACGAAGGCGGGCGTGCCCTCGATGGTCTGCATGAGGTTGGGCATGAGCGCGTCTTTCATCAGGACGGTCAACGCGCCGCCCACGCCGATATCATCCGCGGTAAGCGGAGTTCCGGCGCGATTAGTGCCGATCACCATGCGTCCCAAACGCTCGCGCATGTCGGCCAGGCTGGTTGCCAGGGCGAGGATCGCCATGATTTCGCTCGCCACCGCCATATCGAAGCCGGTGACGCGCGCTGCACCTTTCTCTTCCGGGCCTTGCCCAATGGTGATCTGGCGCAGCATGCGGTCATTGGTATCGACCACGCGCCGCCAGGTGATGCTATCGGGATCGATATCCAGACGGGCGAAGCGGCTCCGCTCTTCGGGAGTCAAAGCGTTGGGATCGGTCTTGGAAATTCCGAGGTTTCGCAAGCGGCGCAGCATGACGGCAGAGAAGCGCCGGTTGCCTTGTTCGTCCGCGGGGCAGAGGCGGTCGAAGAGGGCCTCGTCGGATTGCGAGCGCTCGTGGAACATGCGCGTGTCAATGGCCGCGGCGAGCAGATTATTGGCGGCGATGATAGCGTGAATATCGCCCGTCAGGTGGAGGTTGAACTCCTCCATGGGAATGATCTGGCTGTAGCCTCCGCCGGCTGCGCCGCCCTTGATGCCGAACGTCGGCCCCTGGCTGGGTTGGCGGATGCATGTAAATACGTTCTTGTCCAGGTGGGCGCCTAAAGCCTGGCTTAGCCCAACAGTGGTTGTGGTTTTGCCTTCGCCGAGGGGCGTGGGCGTAATCGCCGTGACCACGATGTAGTGGCCATTGGGCACATCCTTCAGCCGCTCGCGAATCGAAAGGTGGACCTTGGCTTTGCTCTTGCCATAAAGGTCCAGCTCTTCCGGCAGAATTCCTGCTTCGGCGGCAATGCGATCGATCGAAATCGGGGCGACGGATTGGGCCACTTCGATGTCGCTCGGCACACGAGTATGGATATTGGTGAGTTTGCGGGCTGTGGCGAACATGTTATTTGACGGGCATTATTTGACAAGTGGGGCAGGCGCCTTGGCCTGCCAATTGCGCTCCTCCTGCTTTGCCGGCGCCGCTGCGGTAATTTGAACGAGCGGCTGCGTATTGCCAGGCCGGCTGTCGCGTTTGAGCAAGTAGTTGAGATAGGAACTGGTGCCTTGGAGAGCGGGGTTGCGAGGCGGAATGTACACCTTCAGTTCTTCAATCCGGTTGGCGGCCTTGGCGCGCTCAAAAACCGAAACCCAAATACAGGGCCTGTCGGGAAGGACCTCGCACATGCCATTGAGCGGACCGCCGCAGGGGCCATTGCGCAGGTTCTTGGGGCACGTCATGGGACAAACGAATTCCATCAGTCCCAGCACGCAATTGCCGCAGGCGTGACAGCCGAATACCGGTTCTTTGAACTTCAACTCCGCGCGTTCCAGGCCCTCGGCGAGCTTGGGATGTTTATCAACAAAGCGAAAGGCGAGCGTCAAAACACTGCGCAGGGGGCTGGGCCAGTTGGCCGGCTCGGCAATGCGGCCCATGCGCAGCCAGAATCCGCGCTTCTTTGGCGGCGATGGGGGCGAGCCGTAAAGATAATAGCCGCCCTTAGGGCCGTAGCTGATTTCTTCGGCGAACTCCTCCCAGCGGTGGGCGATCTCTTCGGAGCGCTTGATGATCCAGCGAACGCGGGCGGCCTGGTGATCTCCGCCCAGATATGCTCCCGCGTAACCGAGGCCGCGCACGATGGCCACCATACGCGCGGCCCGCTCGAGGCGCGCCGCCAAACCTTTATCGGTAGAAGCCTTGGTTTCGGCTTGAATCCGCTCCACCAGTTCGGGAGCAACCCAGCATCCTGGCGGCTCGCCCTTAGACATGCGTTCGGCGGCCTTCGCCGGCAGAACGTAGACATTGCCCAGAACGGGTGTTTTTAAGCCGCGCTCATCGAGGTAGCGCTTCAGCTCGCGAAACTTTCGGGAATCGTAGCCAAGCTGCGTGATGGCGAAATCGGCGCCTGCGCGGATCTTCTTTTCGAGCTTCAGATATTGATAGCGGCAATCCGGCTCGGTGTATTTGAAAGGCGAGACGGCAACGGAAATATGGAAGGGCATCCCCGCCGCGCGCAGCTCACTGAGGAATTCCACGAGCTGGACGGAATCGAAATCGTAAGGGACCGGATTTTTCAGATGGTCGACGCCCTTGGGATAATCGCCGGTAATGGCGAACACGTTCTCGATGCCAAGCGCGTACAGATCTTCGAGTTCGCGGCGGATGGTGAGCCGGTCTTTATTGACGCAGGTAATATGGATGTTGGGAACCAGGCCGCGGGCGCGCGCGGCAGTGCCGACGCGAATGGGATCGTGGCCGATGGCGCCGCCGGCATAGCTGGTAATGCCCGCCCCCACTACTTGGGGGATCTGCGCGAGTTCCGAGGCTACCTGGAGCAGTTTGGCTTCGCGAGTGAGCTGGCTTGCGACAAGCTCCACCATATAGCAAAACCGCCCGGCGGTGAAGGAGTCGCGAATGGAATTGGCGAGGGACATGGCAGTCTACCGGGACTAGGGACTCAGGACTGGGGACTGGAACCAGCCCCTAGCCCCAGTCCCTAACCCCTCATTCTCGCTCTCCAATCCCCAGTTCCGCTCGCACGGCCTTGGCGCCTTCCACCATGCTCTTCAGTTTGGCGAAGGCGACATCGCGCGGCAGATGAAAGAGGCCGCAATCGGGAAGAATGTAGATGCGCTCTGGCGGCAGTACCTCGAGCGCTTTGCGGATGCGCTCAGCCACCAGGTCGGGCGTTTCGACATCGTGCGATTTTACGTCAATCACCCCGACCCCCAGCTCAAACGGCGGATTGAATTCCTTGAACAGGTCCAGGTCCTCACCGCCGCGCCGCGCAAATTCCATGGTGAGCTGCTGCACGTGTGCGTTCAGAATGGTGGGGAACAAATAGCGGTAGCTGCCCTCCCACGATGGCTTGCCGTAACGGTTGCCGTAACAGATGTGCACGCCGATTTTGGCGTTGACACCCTCCACCATGCAATTCAGAACTCGCACCGCCCAAGGCAGATCTTCCGGGAAACCGGAGTAGTACGGCTCATCGATCTGGATCTGCCGCGCCCCTGCTTTGACAAGCTCCTTCATTTCGAGGTTAATGACGCGGGCCAGATCCATGGCCATCGCTTCTTCGCTCGGATAATACTGGTTGCGGATGCGTTTCGAAAGGCAATGCGGCCCGGTGACGCAAATTTTCGGTTCGCGTTCGGTATTGGCGCGCAGAAACTTGAAATCCGCCACCAGGCCCAGAGAGGCCATGGGCAATTTGCCTTGCACCACGCTGTCGTAGAAATCGTAGTAAAACTTCTTGGACGATCGATCGATCTGCACACCGGGAAGGCGCTCCACGAAATAATCGACCATGTTGTCGCGGCGGGCTTCGCCGTCGGTGATGATGTCGATACCGGCGACCTCCTGGTCTTTAATGTCAGCCTTGACGGCGGTGTCGTGGATCTCATCGAGATCGTGCCGGCTGATGCGCCGCGCAAAATACTCCGTCTTCAGCCGCTCCAGCCAGCCCGGCATCGAGTAACTGCCCACTACGGTGGTGGGAAGAATGGGAAGAGTCATCAGTAGTCCTCAAATGCGGGGACTGGGGATTGGGGGCTGGGGACTGGCGCTGCCAGTCCCTAATCCCCAGCCCCTGGTCCCCATTCTTTACTCCCGCAATGTTGTGTACAAAATCGAAGTCTTGGATCCTTTGCGATACTGGAACGGGGCGAAATGGACATCGTAACCGGACCGCTCGCCCACTTCCCGCAATAACACGCCATTCACCCAATTGACGATGGAACCATCCATCTTACCCGGACCATGAAAGCCGAGCCGGTATTGGTTGAGGTCTGTTACGAAAATATCCTGCACCTGCAGATAACCGCGCGGATAGAGCAGCGGGATGGTGTTATAGAAGCTTTCGAGCGCTCCGGAACTGAGGTGGAAGCGCAGATCACCGGGGGCGTCTTTCAGGATCTCTTCCAGTTTTGTGATGTCCAGGCCCGGCGGGAAGGCGGTGTCGATCACGTCCTCAAAAGGCGCGAGCCGTTCTTCCAGTTTCATGGCGTCCCAGATCTCCATCCAAAAACCCATGCCGCGGTCATAATCGCCCAGATAATCGGGCCCGCCTTCGAGCAACCGGTTCACCAGCGTGCGCGCTTTTTCAAAAGGCAGCCCATACTTTTCCGTAATGCGCACCACGTCGGTCATGGGCAGATAGGCGCGCGCCTGAATGAAGTACAGCTTGCCGTCGCGGCGCAGCACCTCATCGTTCGGCAAATTATCGTAGACATTTGTGAGATGCACATGCAGCAGCTTGTGTCGCAGGAAGGAAAGCGTCTTCAGGGGATTGATGGCGTCCAGAACCATGAAGCTGCATTGGTCCACATGCTTTTCGACGGCGGCGCGCGAACGGTCAAGCGAGTGCAGCGAATAATCGCCCAGAAGCACGCGCAGCTTGGGATAAAAATTAGTGCCGCGCTGTTGATCGAGAGCCTGGAAACGGTCGAGGAAGAGGCCATAGCGCTGGCCCGTGCCTACGCCGATTTCCAGAATGTAAATTTCAGCGGGCAGACGCTGCTTCGATTCGAGATCGCGCAGGAGAGTCCAGAAGTCGGCCACGCTATCAGCCACGGCGTCGGGATGATTGGCATCGGACTGGCCACCGGGCAGCGCCTGTTCGTACCCTTTGCCCAGAATCTGTTCCCAGTCCTTCAGGCGTTGCCAATAAAGCCGGTTGAACTCCCAGGCGATGGAAGAGCGGAACGGCTTAAATTCCTCGAGCGGAAGACGCTCGGGAGCAGAATCGAGTGGTTCACTCTGGAGGAGACCCTGGCGGGAAGAGCGCGCTTTGGCCAGAAGCATGGCGCGCTGCATGGCGGGCTTGAGGCATCCCGGCACCACCTGGCGCGTGTCGATCTGGATGTGCATGAAGGGGACCGGCTCTGCACCGGGCTCGATGCCCTCGGTGACCAACACTACGTCGCGAAAATTCTTTTTGTACTGAAGCCAGTCCAACTGGATACGCAGGCGGGCGAATTCGCCGGGTTCGATTTGTCCTTCAGAAAGCAAAGAATAGAGGGTCTCGATCACTTCCTGGGTAGCCGCCGCCGCCTTCCCCTGGAGATGGTTCAGTTGCAGGATCATATGCTCGAAACGGAATTGAGTTCACGCAGACGTGGCCGCATCGCAGATGAGCGCGGCCACGTTTGCCAATTTGTCATTCTACCTTAGTTGTGACGGTAACACTGGGACCCGCGAAGGCGATGACTGTTGTGCCGGAAGCGGCCTGTAATCCGGGAAATCACATCGGGGATCTACCGAATCTGGAAGGTTCCGAACCGCTACGTTAATTTTTCAATGACTTATGGCTGGCACGCGGTTTGCAACCGGTGAGTTCGGGGGAAGAGGTTCTTAAGCTTTGGTGCGTTGCCTCCACGGGCACTTCGCAGCCCCGCATCGGTCCCATCTGCCGATGCGGGGCTTTTTGTTGCCGGCCTTTTTGTTGCGAAAAGTCCGCCTCTGTTAAGCTGTTCTTTCTCGTCAAATCATGGGCTTTTATGCGCGGTACATGGACCGCTGGGAGCGGAAGCTTGCTACCAGGGATACCAACCGGGTGGTGCGGCCGTTTGAATGGGGAACGGATTGGCTAGCCCGCCTGGAGTTTCCAAAGTGTAGGCAGGCCGGGGCTTTTCCGGCAGAGAGCCTGCCGGATCTGGCACGCTTTGTAGACGAAGCGCTTGCGGATTCCGGCCGCTTTTACGCCTATGAAACGCCGCGCGAATACCTGCTAAAGAATGGCCGGCTGACGTTTCGCAGTCCGGTAAGTTCGGGGTATCCGGAAAACGACACGGTTCACGCGCTGTGGATGCCGGCCGCGAGGGATGGCGGGCGGGCGCTGGTGGTCCTGCCGCAGTGGAACTCCGGGCCGGACGGGCATGTGGGCCTGGGGAAACTACTGAACAAGTTCGGGATCAGCGCGCTGCGCATGACCATGGCTTATCATGCGGAGCGCAAACCCCCAGAAACGGAACGCGCCGACTACCACGTTTCGAGCAACATCGGCCGCACCATACACGCCTCGCGGCAGTCTATAATCGATCTCCGCGCCTGCCTCGATTGGCTGGAAGGCAGGGGCTACAAGCGCTTGGGCGTGCTGGGCACGAGCTTGGGATCGTGCATGGCCTTTATCGCGGCCGCTCACGACACGCGTGTTCGAGTGGGGATCTTCAACCACGTGGCGATGTACTTTGCGGATGTGGTGTGGACCGGGCTTTCCACCCGGCACATTCGTGACGGATTTGGGAATGCGCTCAGCCAGGTGGATCTGCGGCATTACTGGTCGGTGATCAGTCCCGGTTCGTTTTTGCACCGGATCGAGGGGCGTTCGATGAGCAGCTTGCTGGTATGGGCGCGCCACGACAGCAGTTTTCTGCCTGTCTACTCGCGGCAGGTACTGGAGGCGTTCCGGCAGCTTCAGTTGCCGCATGAGGTGATTTCTTTGCCCTGCGGACATTACACCACCGGGCAGTTCCCGTTCAACTGGATGGACGGGTTTGCGATGTGCCGTTTTGCGGCGCGGAACCTGTAGGCAGTTGCCGGAAGGGAAGCCAAATTACGCCGGAACCGGTTGAGTAGAAAGTGTTTGACAGGAGTTGTCACATCGTGCGAGGATAAAACTATCACTGGGAAAGGAGGTGGTCCAGAAAAAATGGATAGTAGTAATAAACCGCGCGAGGTGGCCGACTGTTAAAGTCGTGCCTCTAACGCTGAGATCCCGTCCAGTGGCGGGGTCAGGTTCCTGTGGACCGGCTGCCTCAAGCGCCAGTTAGCCCTCAGGTTATTCAAAGGCTACCAACCCCCGCGGGTTCCGAGCGAACCTGCGGGGGTTTTGCATTCTGCTATACTGAAACTCCCGAAAGGATTCCGTAACAAATGAAGGCCGGGATTCATCCTGCGTACAACGAAATCAACGTCATTTGCGCCTGTGGTCATACATTCAAGACGCGCTCGACGCATAAGGGCGATATCCGCGTGGAAATCTGCTCTTCCTGCCATCCGTTCTTCACGGGCCGCCAGAAGCTGGTGGATACAGCGGGGCGAGTAGACCGGTTTGAGAAGAAGTACCGGGCAACACGCGGGGCGAAGAAACTACAGTTGGTGAAGTAAGGGCTGCACCGCTCCTGACGGCCGCGGCTTCTGATTACTGCTTGTGCTGCTGCTTTTCGCGCATTTGCGCACGGAGGCGTTCGCGCTCTGTGCGGAACGCGTCATAGAGCGGCTTTTGATCGTCGTGTAGAATAGCCCGGATTTGTTCTACTTGACGGTTGTTAATGGCCTGTCCCTCAGCGCGCATTTTATTGCGGACATCGTTGTAGTGCACGCGGGTATCGTCGAGAATCTGATTCACCTGCTGGACCTGCTCGTTATCCAGCTTGACTTTTTCCCGAATCGCCTCGATGTAGCGGTGGCGCATATCTTCGGGGCTCAGCTTGGCGCTTACGGGGCTGACGGCGTATAAGCGGTAGGAAAGACCGCCCACGAGAGCACCACTCAGAAAAACCACGAAGAGATATAACGCCGCGGAAAATCTCGACTTCGGCATTTTTCAGGCAACCATGGTGAGAGTTACTGAGAATCGCTCAGGTCCAAACGGACGGGCGCCACGATATCCGGCGTCTCAATAGTATTGGCGTTGGCCAAGGCTTCCACGTAACTGGTGTAATACGACGGATTGGAGGACACGCCGTGGGGCAGCGACATGTACACCCCTAACGCAATAGAGGCTGCCACGGCGGCCGTTACCAAGGCATTCGCCATACGGCGGAAGGAGAAAGCAAATCTCTGGCGCGCTTCAATCCGCCGCCAGAGTTCGGGCATGAATTCGGGTTTCGGCTCCGGGGCTGGACACGCCTCGCGGTATGCGCGAAACAGAGATTCCAGTTGATCATCAATGCTGTCGTGCATCCTGTTCATCTATTCTAACCGGCCTTGACCGGCTCCTTGCGTTTAGCCACCGCTTCGAAAGCTTTCAGAACCCTCTGGCGGGCACGAAACAAACGTACCTTTAGAGCATTCTCGTTGATGTTGTAAATCTTTTCAAGCTCTTTCAGCGATAACCCCTCTAACTCCTTCAACATGAGCAGAATCCGATCAGCTTCGGAGACTGCTCCCAACAGGGCATCTACGGTTTCGCGAGTTTTTTTAGCCTCCCGCTGGTCCGAGTCTGCCCTCCCCCCCGCCAGAGCATCAGCCATGATCATCTGCTGCTCGGACAGGTCCGACATTCGATATTCCTGCCGGCGGCGCTGCTTGCGCAGATAATCATAAGCGGCGTTCACCGTCAGGCGATACAGCCACGGCTCAAAGACCTCTGCCGTCCTGAGCTGGTCGAGCGAAAAATAGAGCCGCAAAAAGACTTCCTGCGCGACATCCTCGACATCCTCAGGGCGAGCAATTAACCGGGTGATGGTCCCCAGAATACGTTTCCGGTAGGCCGTCACGATTTCGTTAAAGGCCACGCTATCACCGGCTTGCGCGCGCTTTATCTGCTCGAAATCAACCAGCATGCGGCACCCGCCGTGCCAGCACCCGATTACTCCAAACCCTCGGCTTCATAGGCGTGCCGAACCTCAGGCAGGTTACAAAGGTCGGAAAAGAGACGGCGAAAGATAAGTTAAATGATTTAGGGAGACTGCCCCCCACGTGGCCGGACGAGGGCGCGGACGTGTCACGTTCAGTTCCCCGTGACGTCATGTGTCCGTTATAGTAGCCCAAACCGAGGCGTTCCGGCTATGACTAAAAAGACCAGGGGCGAGGGTCAGGGGCCGGGGAATGGCGTGGCTGACGCGCCTCCGTTCTAAGGTCGCGCCGATTCGCCCATCTGCGCTTTGAGCCAACTGACGATCATCGGCTCCAAATCCGGGTGCTTGGTGAACATTGGAACGCCGTGTTCCGTGCCCTCCAAGTGAAGGCCGCGGGACTTCGGGTTTTTCGAAGACTCCACAGCCTCATGGATGCCCCTGTTGGCCGCGGCATCGCCCTCACTCGCCACACCAAACACCGCCAGCGAAGGTGTCGCAGCGATGTACGCCTTAGCCGCCTCGCTCGCAGACCCGGACAGCAGCACCAGCGCCTTAATCTCGTGATGGCGAACCGCCGCGTCCGCGGCCTGGGTAACGCCGCAGCTTGCCCCACCGGCAACCACGCGGGATTTATCGACGCCCTTTTGCGCGATCAGATACGCATAGGCCGCATCTACGTCGCCCGGCCATTTGTCGCGCGGCCCTGCCGCAGTGTCGCCGAAACCGCGGAAATCGATGGTCAGTACGTGGAAGCCATTGTCCGCGAGATCTTTCGCGAGACCATCCCAGGCATGGCGGTTCATGTTGCATTGATGAAGCAGCAGAATGGCCGGCCCGGGCTTTCCCGGCGAAAAGTAGGACCCCTTTAACGAGGCTCCGTCGGGCGCCGGAATGTCTACGTCCTTCTTCTGCGATTCCGCCGCCAGAGCAAGTGAAGCGATCAGAGTTGCCGCTGCCAGCAACGTAAGCGATTTCATGGGACGCTCCGTGTGGGACATTATAATCGGACTTCACCGCAGACGCCGGGTGAGCAGTCTAAGGTTATCGGGTGAACACGCAACCGGATAAACTGAGAAAGGATCAAGACCATGGACCCAAACCTGAGCAGAATCGACCGCATTGACGCCGCCCTCGACCGGCTTACCGAACGCCATCAGGCCCTCACGGAATCGGTAGAACTCTTGGTAGCCGAGCATCGCCAACTCACTGCCCAGCACCACGAACTCGCCGCCCAGCATAGCGAACTCGAAAAACTCATCGCCGCCCGTTTCACCGAAACCCTCGGCTTCATCAACCAACTCGCCCGCGTCGCCGAGGCCCACGAAGAGCGAATCCACCGCCTCGAAAAAGACAAACCGTAAGGTCTTGCGCCCAGCCGGCCAGCGGCCGCGGAGGCAACAATCGGGCCTGCACGGCGGATCAACGCGCCGTTTCCAGAGGCTTTTTGGTGTGGAAATATTTTTGGTAGGCAGCAATCCAGTCGGATGAGATATCGCGCTGGGCCGTCGCCAGGTCGAGTTGCCCGGAGCAAACCAAGTCCCGCAAGTGATCCTCCAGGGTATCTTTTACGCGCGCATTCCAGGTGTTGTCGGAATAGGATTGGGGCCACAGATTACGAATGTCGTCCGCCCCGCCCAAAGCAGGGGTGATCAGGTAGTCCACTTCGTAAGCTCGCGGCTCCGGGCTCTCGATTCCATACTCTTCAAATACCTTGCGCTGGAGGGGCAGTGGCACCCCTCGGTTTTTCGGCCAGGCGGAGCGGCAAACCTGTTCCCGGTCGACAGTGGCCACCGCGCCCGGCGTAAGGCTGGGCTGGGGTAATGCGGTCTGCCGGGAAGCTCGCCATGGCAGAGCCGAGCGGCCGGCATTCCAATAGTGATACCCACCCGCTATTGCTACCGCCAACAAGAGCAGGGCCGCGGCGTACCGCCAGGTAGCGGCCAGGAGCCACTGCTTCTGCTGCGTTTGGGAGGACATTTCGGCGAGCTGCGCCTTGAGCAACGCGCGCGGTCCGGCGGCGGATGGACGCAGCGGGTCGAGCCGCCCGCGATGCAGGCGGACGAAATCCACGATTGCCTCCTCGATCTCTTGTTTGCGCGCGCGGCAGGGCCAGCACTCCGCCAGGTGCGCTGCGGCCTCCACCGTCCGTGAAGGGGGCAACTCGCCATCAGCCGCTAGCAGAAGCTCTTCATCGGTGAGATGAGATTGCCGGGACGGCATCAGATCACCGCCCATCGGCGCGCGTAAAACGCGCCAGCGACCGCGCCAGCGAAAGCGACACGGCGCCCAGGGAAACATCCAAAACCTGTGCGATGTCCCGATAGGTAAGGCCTTCCGCACGCAGACTGAGGCACCTTCGATCCTGCTCGGGCAGAGCCTGCCAGACATTCCACAAACGCCGGCGCCGCTCGTTCCACGCAACCTGATCTTCGGGGTTGGGCGCCTGGTCCACAAGCGCACCCTCACAGTCCACCTGGTTTGGCCGGTTGCGCAGGTTTGTATTCCGCTGCTTCAGCGCCAGATTGTGAGCCACTTGAAACACCCAGGCGCGCAGGTTGTGACGTGGCTTGCCACGCTGCAGATGCAGAAACAGAGCAAGAAATACTTCCTGAATGACTTCTTCACCGTCTGAAGCTGGCAAGCCCAGGCTGAACAGGTATCGCAGTAACCTGTCCTGCAACTGATCGAACAGCCTGACCACCTCCTCTTCCAAAGGAGACGGTTTTTTAGAGTCACTGCGCGCATTGGCGTGAGCTGACGGCAGGCTCGCCGGGACGGCGGCTGGAAGTGCTTCATCGTCAAACATGCTGTTCCGTCCAAAACCCGAATCGCGGGGCGCGCGCGGCGGCCCAGGTACAGTCCCAGAACAGGCCGCCGCCTCGATGTAATATCATATCGGAACTGCGTGCAGGGTGTTGCGTGGTGAAGATATACAGGAATTACGCCGCCGGTAGGCTGATAGTCTGAAAGGCATCACCAAAATCGGATTGCCGGTGCATGCAGGAAACCCTTTCTTCCTTTCCACCCATCGAAATAGCGACTAAGT
>JASIAM010000245.1 GCA_030041985.1 Bryobacteraceae bacterium
AAGGAGGAGTTCGTTCGTCCGCTCCCGGGCCGGAAATCCGGTGAATTTCCGCACGATGGACAGCATTCTGATAATCGACCGGGAGCTGGGCTTCATGTGGGCCCTGGCGCAGCAGTTGCAAGCGCGCGGGATTGTAGTGATTCCTTCGAGTTCAGTGGGCGAAGCAAAGAAGGTCTTGGCGGCGGTGCGGCCGCACCTGAGCCTGATCATCATCAATTGCCGCTGCCGGGGAGTGTGTGGCTTCGCCCAACAGCTTCGCAAGAAGTATTTCGCTTTGCGGACCATCGGCATCGTTTCACGGCGCTTCCGATGCCGGGAGTGCGCGCGATATCTCATGGCCACGCTAAACGATCCCGAAGACCGGCATCCGGAGCGTGTGGCCAAATGCGCGGAACTGGTGAGCATTCTGGTCGCTCACAAGCCGCTGCTGCAATGATCACCCGCTAGAATAAAACATGGCGCAAGGATTGCGTTTTGAATGCCAGCCGGGTTGCACGGAGTGCTGCCGGCAACCGGGCTTCGTCTACCTGACGGAGCGCGACCTGTTGCGCGCGGCAGCGTTCCTGGGGATGACGGCCGAAGCGTTCGAGCGGAAATATGTCTACCGCACGCGCCGGCTGCTGCGGCTGCGCACGCCACGCGAGGGCCGCTGCCACTTTCTGCGCGAGGACGGCTGCTCGATTCATCCGGTGAAGCCGGCGCAATGCCGCATTTTCCCGTTCTGGCCGGAGCTTGTGGAAAGCCGGCGCGAGTGGCAGAAGACCGGCGCCTACTGCCCCGGAATCGGCAAGGGGCCGCTGGTACAGATTGAAACCGCGCAGAAGGAGGCTGCCGACATGCGGGAGAGCTATCCGGCGCTGTACTGACTGGAGGGGTTGGCGCCATCCGCGATTAATGCTTTGAAGGGCGAAGCCACGGGGCGAAGACCATGGCTGAAACTATAGGCCAGCAGATCGGCGGTGGTGCCGGCGCAGCGTTGGGCCGCGTCTTGCAGATCGAGAAGATGGGGGCGGGCGGGATGGTCCGGCTCCAAGGCTTCGATGGAAGTCGAAACACTGCTGAGAATGACGGTCAGCTCTTCGTTCAAATCATGCGCGGCAGCGGCGGCCACGGCATAAGCTTGATCGGCCTTCGTTAAGCGTTCCACGCCTCACAGTAGCCGGGTGGTCTGCGCGTCTTACCGGGCAACATCAGCTAAGCGGTTTGGAATCAGGCGAAAATAAATGCAAAAACCGGTGAACGCGCCCTGCGGTACGGTTTGCGGCTAGCGGGCGACCCGCACCATGCTACCGGAAACGAGCGAATCCGGCGGATTCGCAATTACCTGATCGTTAGGCTCTATTCCGGAAGTCACCTCGACTTCCGTGCCGAAATCTTTTCCGAGCGTAACGGGAACCAAATCGGCCTTGTCCCCCTGGCGGAGGACGGCCACCTGCATGCCCTCGCTGCGGAAAATCAAAGCGTTCACGGGCAAAATGAGAGACGGCGCTGCGGAGGGCAGACGCAAGTGGACTTGCGCATAGGCTCCCGGTAAGAGGGCGCCGGAAGAATTATCGACGGCGATTTCCGTCAGCAGAGTTCGTGTGTTGGCGTCGATAGCTTCCGCGGTGCTCACCAGTTGGCCGGTAAAGTGCCGCCCCGGGAATTCGGCCAATGTGAGATCGGCAGTGACTCCGGGGACTGCGGAACGCGAATAGATCTGCGGCACATTGACATAAACGCGCAAGCGGGCGGTGGCCGCCATGTGGAACAGTTCCTGTGCCGCGCCGCCGTTGCCACTGTTGATCAGGGCGCCCACATCGGTGTTGCGCGCGGTAAGGACACCATCGAAGGGCGCTCGCACCTGCTCAAAACCCTGCATTTGCTCGAGGCGCGCAACATTGGCTTTGGAGGACGTAACATTGCTCTCGGCGGCCGTAATGGCTTTTTGCAGGGCATCGGTATTGGCGAGCGAAGCCTGGAATTGCGCCTGGTACTGATCGTTTTCCTGGCGCGAGACAGCGCCGCGTGCGGCCAGATTCTTCCAGCGGTCAGCGGTGACGCGGGCCAATTCCTCATTGGTTTTTCCCCGCTGATAATTGGCGCGGGCCTGCTCCAATGCGGCTTCGGCCTGTTGCAAGTTGGCCTTAGCCTGAAGCACCTGCTGGTCGAGTTCAGGGGCTTCGATATCGGCCAGCAGTTGTCCAGCTTTCACCCGGCCGCCGATATCTACGTACCATTTCTTCAGGTAGCCGCTGGCGCGCGCGTAAATCGGCGAATCGGTGTAGGCCTGAATGTTACCGGGGAGCACGACTTCGCTCTTGAGCGCCCCCAGTTTCGGGTGGATCACGGAGACCACCGGCGTCGCCAGGTCCAGCGTTTCCTGCTTCACATCGCTTGCGGCCTTGATCCTGGTGCGGATGCCGGAAGTCACCAGAACGGCCAGGGCCGCCACCAGCATGAGCGACAAAAGTAAGGCTACATGGGAGCGGCGGCGGCGCGCCGCGCGTGGCTTTGGCTTATGTTCCGAAGTCTCGAAGTCCGGGGAAAGCTGCACCATGGGTTCCGGAGGCATTGGCGAGGGGCGCTAAATCGCTGTAACTCATTCATTATCCTCTATTAAGGCCGTGGTTTACGTTAGCTCCTTAGAGCTAGGGGCGAGCCGTTACCGGAAATGCGCGTAAATCCTTCAAACGCGAGTGTGCGTTACACTGGCGTTGCGATAGCAGAGGGCATTTTTCATGGCAATCGGAACCATCCCCCGGGAGGACACGAGCTTCTACGGCCATCCCCGCGGTCTCGCGACCTTGTTCTTCACCGAGATGTGGGAGCGGTTCAGCTACTACGGGCAGCGCGCCATCCTGATTCTCTACATGACTGCTCCGGCAACGAACGGAGGCCTGGGGTTTGACGTTGCCAAAGCGGGCGCGATCTATGGGCTGTACACGGCTTTGGTTTACCTGGTGGGCCTGCCGGGGGGATGGCTGGCGGATCGCGTTCTGGGGCAGCGGCGGGCGGTGCTGTGGGGCGGTGTTTTGATCGCAGCCGGCGAGTTTTGCCTGGTCGCTCCCGGATTCACCATGTTTTATTCAGGCCTCGCCGTGATAATTGCGGGGACAGGGTTGCTAAAACCCAACGTGAGCACCATTGTGGGACAACTATACGCGCCGGGCGATGTGCGCCGCGATTCGGGTTTTTCCATTTTCTATATGGGCATCAATATCGGCGCGCTCATTTCCCCTTTGGCGTGCGGATGGGTGGCCGAGCGAATTGCCTGGAGACTGGGCTACGGCTTAGCGGGGCTGGGGATGGCAGCCGGCCTGATTCAGTATGTAATCGGATATAAGCATCTGGGCACGGCGGGGCTTTATCCGGCGGGGCGCGAGGCGTCTCAGAACCGGGTTGGCCATAGAAGTTCGCAGGCCGGATGGTGGGGACTGGCGGGATTGGCCATCGTGGTGGTGATCGCGCTAGCGAGCCGAAGCGGGGGCTTGAACCTGACGGCGGAATCGATTTCGGATGCGTTCGGCGTGGTGTTGCTTCTGATTTGCGCAGGAGTCTTCGTGTGGTTGATCTTCGGCCCGGGCTGGTCGCCGGCGGAACGCAAACGTTCCGTAGCGGTGCTGGTTTTGTTCATTGCTTCGGCATTGTTCTGGTCGGCGTTCGAGCAGGCGGGATCGTCGTTGAACCTGTTTGCCGAACGAGCCACCAACCGGAATATTCTGGGTTTCGAATACCCGGCAAGCTGGTTCCAGTTTGTGCAGCCGCTGTTCGTGATCCTGCTGGCGCCGGTGTTTGCGTGGCTGTGGATCGCACTCAAGCGGCGGGAACCTTCGAGTCCCGCCAAGTTCTCGATTGGCCTGCTGTTCGTCAGCCTTTCGTTCGCGATCCTCGTGCCGGCGGCTAACCTGAACGCCAAAGGCGTGCTGGTTTCCTCCTGGTGGTTGACCGGAACCTACTTTTTGCAGACATTGGGCGAGCTTTCTCTCAGTCCGGTGGGATTGAGCGCCATGACCAAGCTGGCGCCGGAAAGAGTGGCGGGGCTGATGATGGGCGTGTGGTTTGTCTCGATTGCCGCGGGCAATTATCTGGCGGGGCGGGCAGCTTCGCTTTACGAGTCGCTTACGGTGCCGGCGCTGTTCGGGAGGGTCGCTCTTTATACTTTCGTGACGGCGGTTGTTCTGGCGCTATTGATCAAACCGACGGTTCGCTTAATGGGCGGAGTTAAGTAGGTTCAACTCTTTCTGATAGGCTGCGTCGAGCAGTTTCCGCGCGAAGGCCAGATCGCGCCGGATGGCATCCAACTGGTCGGACGCCTGATAGTTTGGGGACACTGTCAAGGGGCCGGAAAACCGGGCGTGCGCCAGGGTGGCGAAGAAACCCATCCAGTCCACGGTGCCCTCGCCCAGCGGGCACGGGACCAGACGATCTCCGTCCTTGCGCAGATCGCGCAGAACGATGGTGCGGAGGCGCGGCAGCACTGCCTCTACATTGCCCTGCGAAGGATCGAAATCATAACCGGCCCAGTTGGGGTCCAGGCCGCGGACGAGTGACTCGGCCGCCGGATAGGGAAGGGTTAAACCGATTTTGGCGGCGCGTCCATAAGCCACGAAGCCCCCGATATCCGCGCTGCGCTGCGCAAGCCGCTCGGGATATTTGGAGTAGCCGGTGCGAAAGTAGGCAACACCCGAGCGGGCGCTGAGCGCGAGCACGTTTCGCGCCCAGGGTTCCTGGATGCTCAGAAATGACGTAGTAATAACGGGCACTTCGAGGCCGCTGCCGGTAATCACTTCGATGGAGCGCACCATATCAACCGGGGACTGAGCGGGATCGACTGTGCCTCCTCTCTCAACTAATAAGTCGCAGCCATCGAAGCCGAGGCCGTTCAGAATGGTTCCGAATTGCGAGTAATCCACTCCCGGCAGCAGACCCGTATCGAGACACAGGAGCGGCCCGGTGCGGACACGCGGACCAACCTGGCGCGTTTGTGCAGCAGCTTTGACGGCTGCGGCGGCACAAACACCCAGAAAGCGCCGGCGGGTGAACGGCATAGGGTCATTATAGTTGGCTATTCACGGTAGCCGATCAGTGCATCGCCCAAAGCCTCTTTGAGTGGGCCGAGCCACAACTCGTAATGCCGCCATTGGAAGAGACCCGTTGCCGGGTTCGTAGAATTGCCAGGATTCGGCATTGGCACGACGCGATCGTCACGGCCGGCGGTGATCCGACTTTCCGCTATTGGCTGGCAAGCCACATTGAAGCCGGAAGCGACAGCTATTCGGATCCAGCTCTCGGGGGGGCTGGTTACTCTCAAGGGTTGATGCTCGGCGGGACTTTCCGGTCAAATGGGCAGGCGGCCAGGGTGCGGATGCGAGCCATACCGCACCGGGGCCGCCCTGCTGTATTCTAGCCTCATGGAGTTGATCTTCGAAGTTCGCGATGCAGAGGAGGGTGGGCTTTACGCGCGGGCGCTGGGATATAGCATCTTTAGTCAAGCGGAAACCTGGGATGAACTGCGTGCCAGCCTTCTCGAGGCAGTTTCGCTCCATTTTGAGGACGCTGCGACGCGCCCTCGGCTGATTCAAATGCACTACGTCAAAGACGAACTGGTTCCAGTTGAAGCTGCATGAAGCTGCCGCGTGGTGTCTCTGGCGACCGCCTCATTCGGATGCTGGAACGTTTGGGATATGAAGTCCTTCGCCAAAAGGGAAGTCACGTCAGATTGCGGCACCCCGGGCCACCCCTCCATCTCGTTACTATTCCGAAGCATGATCCCCTGAAGGCCGGCACGCTTCACGGAATACTCGCCGAGGTCGCGATGATGCAGGGCATCACACTTGATGCCTTGGCCAAACTCCTTTGAAGTTCGCCGCTGCTTTCTGGATTCTATTCTCGGCTTGAAAACGCCAAGTTGTCGAAGTGCTTCCGCGGGAGCGCCGAAAGTTAAAGCAGCACACCCGTCCACACTCTCAGCCGGCCTTACTTCTCCCGCATAGCGCGGATGAGTGCTTCCATGTGGTCGAGGTAGCGTTCGAGCGCGCGCTTTCCCGCAGCAGTCAGGTGGTAATCGGTGCGCGGCATTCGTCCCTCGAAGGACTTGGCGCACGCGATATAGCCTGCCTCTTCCAGTTTGCGGGCATGCACGCTCAAGTTACCGTCGGTGCTGTCCAGCATTTTCTTGAGTTCGTTGAACGTGAGCGATTCGTTCACCGAGAGAGCGCTCAGGATGCCTAGCCGCAACCGCTCATGGATGAGACGGTCCAGCTTCGGAGCGCCAGCCGGGCCGGTGGGAACGGGACCGGGTTGGATTTTGCGTTCTTTGCGTACGGAATTGGGTTTAGCCGCCATACTTAACCGAAATCAATACTCCGAAGAGGATGTGCAGACCACCGAAACCAGCAGCCAGCAGCGCATTGCCCCAGCTTGCCGGAGCCAGCAGTGCCGTGGCGCCGAGAGCCATGAAGGAAGCGCCCATGAGAGGAACCACACGGACGGAAGCGGCACCTCCGGAGACCACGGCTGCTCCATACAGCAGGAGCCAGACGCCCGGCAAAACAGAGGTTACTCCGGCGCGGAATAGCACGGCAGTGAGCAACGCGCCGGCAACCATGGAAGGAACAAAAGCAGCGAGAAATTTCCGCCCCGGCGCGGAAAGCAGCGGAATACGCGCATGCACCGATTTGCGGGCCGCGGCCGCGATTCCGATGAGCAACGCCAGGGTGGCCTCGCTGAGCCAGGTAATGAACCAGCCAGTGGCGGTAGACCGGGAGGCGGCGATCCAGGCCGCTGCAATCGCGGTGGCCCCCATGAAAACTCCGCCGATGCCCGGAACCGCGGTAAACGAACCGGCCCGCTCCATGGCTTGCCGGATATAGCGCAGGTTGTCCAGGGCATGGGCCTGCAGCGCAACGGGCTCGGAGGGCACGCGCTCGGGTGGACGGCGGATCTGCCGGATAGACGCCACGTTCCGATCATATGCGAATCGCTAGAGCGATTTCAAGTCCTTTTCACAACAAAGCATGGGCGGGAGTGCCACTCCTCTGGCGCCCCAAACAAGCAGGGCACCGGCAGCAATGGGCACGTTACAATAGGCCCGTGCTGCCGAGGGCCGGCCGACAAGAGGCCTATTCGCGCGGGGAAATCCGGCGCAGATTCGGCCTTACCGAACGGGTGCTGCGAAGCTGGGAGCGGCAATCGCTACTCGCGGCCGCGGATGCGTATTCGTTTGCCGATCTCATCGCGATTCGCACGATCATCGAGCTGCGGAAAAAGGGTTTTCGCCTGCGGCAGATTGTAGAGGCGATGCAATCGCTGCGGCGCAAACTCGCAGGCGTCGAACGCCCGCTTTCGGAACTGCGCATCGTTTCCGATGGCAGGAAAATCGCGGTTCTCTTAGGCGGCCAAAAGATGGAGGCCGTCAGCGGACAGATTCTGCTGGATTTCGATTTCTCCGAACCGGGCGGTGTTCGCGTCTTCCCCCAGCAGCGGCAAACGCACAACCGCCTCCAGGAGTCGGAATCGCTGTTTCAAAAGGGGCTGGAACTGGAGGAGAGCAATGCGCCGCTAGACGAGGTGGTGGCGGTCTACAAGAAAGTCGTGGAACTGAATCCCGGAGCGGCGGGAGCGCTGGTCAACCTGGGAACCATTTATTACCGTTCCCGCCGTTTCACAGAGGCGGAGCATTATTACAAAGAGGCTGTGCGCGCGGACACCAAATACCCACTGGCCGAATTCAACCTCGGCAATCTATATGATGAACAGGGGCGCCTGGCGGAAGCACTCGAGCATTACCAGCGGGCGCTGGCACTCAATCCACAGTACGCCGATGCGCATTTCAACCTTGCTCTGTTATGCGAACGCACTGGCGAGACGCTGAAGGCGGTGCGCCACTGGCAAGCCTATCTTAAGCTCGACCGGACAGGGCCTTGGGCGGACATTGCGCGGCGGCAATTGGAGAGATTGCGGCAAAGTACTGTAATCCAGCCGCGGTAATCCGCTATTCTAATTGCTTGGAGTTTTTGACTTGGGCCGCATCCTACTGGCATTCCGTTGCTTTTTCAACATTCTGTTCGGCGGGCAACTTTCCGCCGGCGCGCTGAGCGAACTGGGACTCTCGCGCCGTTCCCCGGCCGCCGCTCCGGCTGCGCCCGCGGCGCCGGCCGTTCCCACCGCCAAGCCCTCCGATGGCGCGCTGCAAATTCTGGGCATCCTGCAGCGCGACTCACGGCTGCTCGATTTTCTGATGGAGGACCTGACGTCCTACGCGGACGACCAGATCGGCGCGGCCGTTCGCGAACTGCACGATCAGTGCCGTGATTCGGTTTCGCGCTATGTCACCTTGCAACCGGTCATTGACGGCGTGGAGGGGACGTTCGCGCAGGCATCCTCCAAGGACCCCAATGTGGTGAAGTTCGTGGGGAATGTGCCAGCCAAGCCGCCCTCCGGTGGAACGTTGCGGCATAAGGGATGGCGTGCAGTGAAGATCGACTTGCCTCCGCTTGCCGCCAAACAGGACGCCACCATTCTGGCGCCCGCCGAAATCGAAGTCGAGTAAACTGCTTTGGCTTCCCCATTCGTCATTGGCATCGACCTCGGCACGACGAATTCGGCGTTGTGCTATGCGGAAGTGCACGCGGATGCCGATCCGTTTGCTCCCGCCAATGTGCAGATCCTACCGATTCCGCAGATCGTGAATCCCGGTGAAGTACGCGAAGAAAACCTGCTGCCCTCCTTTCTCTATCTGCCGGGGCCGAGCGATTTCCCCGAAGGGACGATCGCGCTTCCCTGGGACCCGCAGCGCAACTTCGTAACCGGCCGGCTTGCCCAGAAGCGTGGAGCGGAAACCGCGGGCCGGCTGGTGTCTTCCGCCAAATCCTGGTTGTCGCACTCGGGCGTCGACCGTACGGCTGCGCTGCTGCCATTCCTCGCGCCGGAAGGCGTGGAGAAGCTTTCCCCCGTCGAAGCCAGCCGCCGCTACCTCGAACACCTGAGCGAAGCCTGGAATCACAAGATGCCGGAGACGCCGTTTTCCGAACAGGAAGTGTTGGTAACGGTTCCTGCTTCCTTCGACGCGGTGGCGCGCGAACTGACTCTCGAAGCGTCGCGTCTTGCCGGATACCGCAATATCACGCTGCTCGAAGAGCCGCAAGCCGCTTTCTACGCCTGGGTGGAGCGGCATAGCGACTGGCGCGAGCGTGTCACGGTGGGTGATCTCATCCTGGTAGTGGATATTGGCGGCGGCACCACCGATTTCACTCTGATTGCAGTCACCGAGCGCGCAGGTGAATTATCTCTGGAACGTGTGGCAGTAGGCGAACACATTCTGCTGGGTGGCGACAATATCGATCTCGCTCTGGCCAATGCGGTGGCGCAGAGGCTGGCGGAAAAAGGAACACGTCTCGATAGCCGCCAGCTTCAGATGCTCTGGAACAATTGCCGCCTCGCGAAGGAGAGGCTGCTGGAGCCGGGCGCAACCGCGGAAGAGCAGCCGGTAACCATCCTGGGCCGCGGCAGCGGGTTAGTGGGGGGCTCGATTAAAGCTACCCTGCGGCGCGAAGAGATCGACCGCGTGATGGCGGAAGGATTTTTGCCCACGGTCGCAAGCACGGACATGCCCGTGCGCCACCGCCGTGCCGGCTTACAGGAAATGGGTCTGCCCTATGCCGCTGATCCCGCCATTACACGGCAGATGGCTCGCTTCCTCCGCCAGCAGGCCGCCAACGCCGAACACGGAACCGTACGCCGCGGGCCAAGCGGACTGGCCTGCCCCACTCACGTCCTGTTCAATGGAGGCGTGCTCAATGCCGGCCTGGTGCGCGACCGCATTGTGGGCACTCTGAATTCGTGGCTGACGGAAGAGGGCATGCCGCCAGCCCAAACCCTCAGCGGCGAAGACCTGATGCATGCCGTGGCGCGCGGCGCGGCTTATTATGGTTTGGCGCGCCTGGGCCGCGGCGTGCGCATCCGCGGCGGCGTGCCGCGCACCTACTATGTGGGCATTGAAAGCGCCATGCCTTCCGTGCCCGGTTTCGCTGCCCCGCTCAAAGCGCTCACGGTGGTTCCGTTCGGCATGGAAGAGGGATCGGACGTGCGCATTCCCAGCCGCGAATTCGGCCTGGTAGTGGGCGAGACCGCGGAGTTTCGTTTCCTCACTTCCGCCACGCGCAAGAATGACCAGCCGGGAGACTTGATCGAAGACGTCGCGGGCGACCTCGAAGAACTCGCGCCTATGGAGGTAGCTTTCGAAGCAGGCGAGGATTCCTCCGAGGTCGTTCCGGTTTCCTTCGAAGCGGTGGTTACCGAAACCGGTGTGCTGCAGCTCTGGTGCGTGGCGCGCGATGGGCGGCGCTGGAAGCTCGAGTTCAATGTACGCGAGCGGGTGGAAGCGGCAGGGTAAACCATACCGGACCTTATTGCGGACATTTTCCGGGCCTCAACTCTGCCTGAAAATCATCGCATCCCTATGTAATAAGATGAATTATCAGCCTTCGAAAAGCGGTAATGGAAGCGGACAGCACAGCGGCAGACCGGGGCGAACTACCCTCCCTGATGGAGCCGCTGCTCATCCCGGAGAGTTCCCGTCATCGTGGGGTGCTCACTGACCTTGCGTTTGACCTGACCCGGAAGTCCGCTGGTTTCCGCCGCAGCCTGCCCCCTACGCTGCTCACCTCGCTTGCCGATTTGGTTCGCGCGATGAACTGCTACTACTCAAATCTAATCGAAGGCCACGATACGCACCCGGTGGACATCGAGCGCGCGCTGAAGAACGATTACAGCCAGGACACACACAAGCGTGACCTGCAGCTCGAAGCCAAGGCGCACATCGCCGTGCAGCAATGGATTGACGACGGCGGACTCGCAGGCCGCTCCGCCGTCGCGGCTCAGAGCATTGCCGAGATTCACCGGCGCTTCTGCGAGCAGTTGCCCGATGATCTCCTCTGGGTCGACAACCCCGAGACCAAGGAGCGCGTCCGGCTCGTCCCCGGAGAATTCCGTCGGCGGGATGTACGCGTGGGGAATCACATCGCCATCAGCCCAGGCGCCCTGCCCCGCTTCCTGGCGCGCTTCGAGCAAATCTATGGCGATCTTGGCAAGGCGGATTGGATGATTGCGACGGCCGCCGCCCATCATCGCTTGCTGTGGATGCATCCCTTCGTGGACGGCAATGGCCGCGTGGCGCGGCTTATGTCGCATGCCATGCTGCTGGGCATCCTGGACACCGGCGCAGTCTGGTCGGTTGCGCGCGGGCTCGCCCGCAATGTCCAGCAATACAAAGCTCTACTTGCAAATTGCGACTTATCCCGCCGTAATGATCTGGACGGCCGTGGAACCTTAAGCGAAGAAGCGCTCGCTGAATTCACGCGTTTCTTTCTCACGGTCTCCATTGATCAGGTGACTTTCATGGAAGGCCTGATACAGCCGGATCGCTTACGCACCCGAATTTTGCTTTGGGCCGAAGAGGAAACCAAACTAGGCCATCTGCCCGCAAAATCGGGCAATGTCCTCGAAGCCTTGCTATACCGCGGCGAACTGCCCCGCAGCGACACGGCCGCTATTGTCGGCACTGGCGAGAGACAGGCCCGGCGAATTGTTTCGGCTCTCGCCGACAAGGAAGTACTCGTCTCCGACAGCCCGCGCGCACCGCTGCGGCTTGCCTTTCCGGCACGGCTGGCAGAGCGATGGATGCCGGGCTTATTTCCGGAAAGTTCCTAACGATGTCTCGCGCGGTGTTCGCCTAACTGCGGCCCACAACCTTAGCGCCTAATACACCGCCGGCCATGGATAGAAACGTGATAACCAGAAACAGGAACATCAGCGCCACTGTAACCAGCGCCGCCGTCCCGGTGCTGCTCTGGAAAAACCGCGTCATCTCCTGAACCAGAGCGGGATCCTGGCCGGGCATGTTGTGCAAGCGCTGCAACATGGCGTTGGTCATAGTGGGAATCTCAATCGCAAAAGGGATGATATACAGCACAAACGCCAGCACTCCCGTAATCCATCCCATTCTCATTCCGGCTCCCAGATTCAAACCTCGACCGGTCCTGCGGCGGTACCAGGCCACCGCCAGAAAGCCGCCAAACAGCCAGTTCAGGAACGGCAAAAGGAAGAACACAACAGTCGAGACGGCCGCTACGATCAGCGCAATGCGCACCGCCAGGGAGTTGCGGAAATTTAAGGGCAACGGTTCGGGAGCAGTGGCCCGGGGCGGAGGGATATTTTCCTGCTCCTCCCGCACAACTTCGACCGGAAGAATTTCGCGCTGCGGCTTGCCGCACTTGTGGCAGAACAGAGCGTCCGGCGGCAACTGGGCCCCGCAAGTGCAAAATTCGGGCATAAAAGAAGCTATTAGCTGTCAGCTTTCAGCTATCAGCTTAACAGGTTGCTGCGTTACGCCTTTCATTCCGGGCTGCAGAGCAATGCGCCGGTAGATGGACGATGGCTGCCAAAAAGCTGATAGCTGAAGGCTGAGAGCTGACAGCTTCTTTTCACCGGAACCGCACTTTTACATCCGGCCGGTTATCCAAATGCGTCGTCTCGATGAAACGCACGCGGGCCGGGTGGGAAGTCATCACCACCGCGTGCGTGTGCGCGCCGTCGGCCGAAAAGCGCACGCCCTGCAGCAGGTTGCCATCCGTTACGCCGCAAGCGGCGAATACCAGATTCCGGCCCGGCGCGAGTTCGGATGTGTCATAGATCTTATTTGTGTCCCGAATGCCCATTTGCTGCATGCGCTCCTTCTGGGGATCATCTTTAATCACGAGCCGCGCCAGGATTTCTCCATTCAGGCAACGCAGGGCGGCGGCCGTGAGCACCCCTTCCGGCGCTCCGCCCGACCCCATCACGGCATGCACGCCGGTGCCGGCAACAGCCGCCGCGATTCCCGCCGAAAGATCGCCATCCGAGATCAGCCGGATGCGCGCGCCGGCGTCGCGAATGTCATTAATCAGGTCCTGATGGCGGGGCCGGTCGAGCACTACTACGACCAGGTCGTCCACCCCCCGCAGCAGCCTGCGGGCGATGGCCTTCAGATTCTGTTTCACCGGCGCATCGATATCCACCGCGCCTTTGCACGCCGGCCCCACGACAATTTTGTCCATGTAGCAATCCGGCGCATGCAACAGGCCGCCATGTTCGGAAGCGGCCAGCACGGTGATGGCGCCGGCGCCCCCGGTGGCGCACAGATTCGTGCCCTCCAGCGGATCGACGGCGATATCCACCGAGATCGGTTCGGCGGAATGGTTCGTGCTCCCGACCTTTTCGCCAATGAAGAGCATAGGAGCGCTGTCGCGTTCGCCTTCGCCGATCACGATGGTTCCATCAATGGGGATAGTATCCAGGCACCGCCGCATGGATTCCACCGCGGCCTGGTCGGACGTATTCGCATCGCCCATGCCCATGGTGCGCGCCGAGGCAATAGCAGCATCCTCCACCACGCGCAATACTTCCAGCGAGAGTTCTAACATGTGGTAGCTTTCTCCTGATGGATGAAACGATTTTGGTACTGGCCGATCCGGCCGAGCCGCAACTTGCGGCCCTCGACTGCTTGCCGCCCGAAACCGGCATAGCCGTGGGACTCACTGCCGAGGCCTTTGAAAACGCGGCGCACGATGCAACCGTGATCTTCTGCTGGGCTTTCTCGCAGGCGCTGCTGCGGCAGGTGCTCCGCATGGCCCCCAAGGTACGCTGGGTGCACACGCGCGCCGCGGGCATTGACAAGCTGCTGTTCCCCGAATTGGTACACAGCCCCGCCGTGCTCACCAATGGCACCGGAGTTTTCAGCCAGTCGTTGGGAGAGTGGGTAT
>JASIAM010000246.1 GCA_030041985.1 Bryobacteraceae bacterium
CCTGGCGCCGGAAAACCTGATGCGGGCTTCGGGGCGCGGCATCTTTTTGATCCGCTCCTTTATGGACGAATTGGAAATTCGCCGCCTGGAGCTGGGCGGCACGGAATTGGTTCTCACCAAGTACAAGGCCAAGTAGATTACCAGCAGTTTTAGCTAGGGAGGAATGCGAGTGAGCGTAAAATTGAGTACCCGGCAAGTGGGCGACGTCAGCGTCCTGGATGTTGCGGGGCGGATCACATTGGGCGAGGGTTCGAGCGCGCTGCGCGACACCCTGCGAGAGATGGTCAACAAAAATCAGAAGAAAATTTTGCTCAACCTGGGCGAAGTATCCTACATCGACAGCTCCGGCATCGGCGAGCTGGTTTCCGGATTTACCACCGTGGCCAATAGCGGCGGGCAGTTGAAGCTACTGAACCTGACCAAACGGGTGAAAGATCTTCTGCAGATCACTAAGCTGTATACCGTGTTTGATGTGCATGAAGACGAAGCCTCGGCAGTGCGCAGCTTCGCTTAGTCCGGAATTGTTGCGGGGCCGGGCGCGCGGACCGATTGCGGCTCCTCGCGCCGTTTGCCTTGGAGGCCGGTGCCGGCATGGTAGAATACTCGGCTCCCAAACACATGACCAAGGAACAGGTCCGGACTACTATTGAGCAGATCGGAATCATCCCTGCCATTCGGGTTTCCTCGCCGGAAGACGCGCTCTTTGCGGCAGACAGTGTTTTCGCGCATGGCATTCCCATTGTGGAAGTCACCATGACGGTGCCCGGCGCTCTTAGTGTGATTAGCGAGCTGGCGGCGAGGAACTCGCGGCTGATTGTGGGCGCCGGTTCGGTTAGCCATGTGGACACGGCGCGCCGCTGCCTGGAAGCGGGGGCACGGTTTCTGACGACCACCGGCTTTAGCGTTGACGTGGTTCGCTTTGCAGTCGGCAAGAACGTGGTAGTTTTTCCTGGCGCTTTGACCCCTACCGAGGTGATGGAAGCCTGGGAGGCTGGGCCGGAGTTCGTCAAGATTTTCCCCTGCGCATCCCTGGGAGGCCCCGCCTATATTAAGGCTTTGCGCGGGCCTTTTCCCCAGATCCCGCTAATTGCTTCGGGGGGCGTCAATCAACAGACGGCCGCCGATTTCATCTTGGCCGGAGCCGCGGCCTTGGGAATCGGAGGTGAACTGATTCCCCACGCGGCTATTCAACTTCGGCAGGAACACCGCATCGGTGAGCTGACACGGCGGTTTTTGAGTATTGTCAAAGAGGCCCGGCTGCCGGCGTCGGATCGCGCTTGAGGGCAGCGGCCTTACGGCTGCTGCGGGCTGAATCGCCACACATTGCCATCACGCAAATTGGAAAGCCAGACGGAGCCATGGGCGACGCGGATGGAATCGCCGCCGGGGCCGTGCCACTGCTTCACTACGGTATTCGTGGCCGGATCGATCTGGCTGATGGGAATTTCGAACACCGTGGCCCAAACATAGCCTTCGCCGAATGCAATTTCGCCGCCGGTTCCGGGAACGCCCACTTCGATTTGGGCGACGAGCTTTCCGGTTTTGGCGTCCACGCGCGATACCGTTCCATCGCCTTGATTCAAGGTCCAGACCGATCCCGCGCCGGTGGCCAGGAAGCGCGGCCGCGGCCCCACCTCGACGGAATACACAACGGAGTTCGTTTTCGGATTCACGCCGGTGAGCATATCGGAATCGGGCGAAGTGACCCAAATCAGGCCATCGCCGTAAGCGACTCCGGCCGAATTGGGCGGCACGGCCACTTGTGCAACGATGGCATTTTTGTCCGGATCGATTTTCGATAAAGTCCCCTGCGCGCCGGTCACCAGCCAAACGCCCTCGGGACCGGCAGCGATGCCTCCTTCGCTGACAGCAGGCGAAGCGGCAATGGTTGCGACCACCTGATTTGTCTTGATGTCAATCCGGGATACCGTTTTGTCGCCGCAATCAGGCACCCACACGCTCCCGAATCCGGCCGCGAGACCCGAGCAGGGCCGCTTGCCAACCGTGATCACAGCGACGACGGTGTTGGTCTTAGGATCCATGCGGTGAACGGTGTTCTTCGGCCCGTTGGACACCCATTCCGCATCCTCGGTAGTGACCTGCCAATCGGGCGAGCCTTCCACCGGGAAGACGGCATCCGGCTTAATGCTGGACATCTCGCGGCGCACGCCGGGCGTCGAAACGCCGGGACGCGGAGGTCTCGGAGGGCGCTGCTTCTTGGGGGCTTCGGTTGTCGCGGGCGCGCTGTCTTGCCCGTGCAAAGAGAAGAAGAAGAGTGAGGCGCAGAGGATAGTCAGCAACCGTGCTTTTCTGGGCATCGCAGTCTCCGTCGATTCGGCGTTGATTTATTCGGCAAGCGTGGCGATAATCCGCCTTGGGTCAAGCCGCCAGACGGTTCCCTTGGCCGTGTTCGCGAGCCACACAGCATTCGCCGTAACGGACACCGTTCCGCCGCCCTCGCCCCAAAACTGTTGGGCCACGCGTTCCTGGTCGGTTTCCGGATCGATGCGCGTCAAGGGAAATCCGGTTTGGGTAACCCATAGGAAATCGGCGCCGAAAGCCAGGTTGCCGCCCGCATTGGGAACGGCCAGATCGATGGTTTTGATCACCTTGTCGGTTTTGGGATCAATGCGTTGGACTTTACCTTCTTTTTCGCACAATACCCAAACCGAGCCTGCGCCAAAGGCCACGGAGCGCGGACCGGCAGCGACATCGATGCGCTTCTCCACCAGATTTGTGACCGGATTGATACGCAACAGGCGGGTTTCGGTGGGACACGTCACCCACAGCGAATTCTCGCCAAACGCGATGCTGTTGCACCCGGAGGGAAGCCGTTCGAGCGCTACCACTTTGTTCTGTTCCGGATCGATGCGCGCGAGATCGGTCCTGGAATTGACGAGCATCCAGAGGCTATCGGCACTGGCCGCGAGTGCCGTCAGCACATCCGCAGCGCCCGTGTTGAGAGTCGCCGTCACTTTGTTGGTCTTGGTATCGAAGCGCGCCAGGCTTTGCGCGCCGCAATTGGGAATCCACAAGCTGCTGAAGGCCACCAGGGTACCGGAACAGGGCTGCTGCAACTCCGGAATCGGATCGAGCGCCTTGTTCGTCTTGGCGTCGATGCGCATCACGACGCCTTTGGATTTGCTCGGAACGAAAATGAAATCGCCGGTGGTGATCCAACCCGGCGTTTCCAGTGGAAACTCTGCTTCGGCTTTGAGATTCTCGAACGGGATTAGAATGCCCGGAGTCTTGATTCCGGCTTTTGGAGCAAGCGAAGCAGCTTTGCCCTTGGCCTCGCCCTTTAGGGGCGCAGAAGAAGCGGGACCAAGCGCAGCCAGACACAAACTCGCGGCGACGAATATACGCATATAGAGCCTTTAGGGAAATGGGATCCGTTAACGTGACGGGAAGGCGCTACCGGGGCGGGCGATCGAGGCAACGTTGCCGCGAAATAGCCAGTATATCCGGTTTCCCGCGAATTGCGCCAGTTTAGTTAAGAGGAGGCGTCTTGCAGGCTACGCCAGCCGCTCCGGTTTCCATCAAGGCCGGGGTTCGGTGGGCTTCAGTAACGTGGGATGTGGCTGCTCCGGAGGCTTCGGGCGCGCTTCCCAGGCGAAAACTTTTTGCCGCATGTCGTGGTAATCGGAAGTATTCACCACGTACTGCGCGCGCGCAGGCAGAATCTCCTGAATTTCCTTCTCGGCCTTCTGAATGCGATCGCGATCCATGGGGTGGGTAGCCAGCAGGCGCGATAACCCCGCGGGCTTGCGGTAATTCAGCGCGTCCAGCTTCTCGAAGATATTGATCACACCCGTGGGATCGTAACCGGCCGCATACATATATTGCACACCGAGATAATCGGCTTCGGATTCATCGGCGCGGCTGAAGCTGCGAAACGTGACGGGTGTGGCGAGGCCAATCGCCGGCCGGGCAATCGCCCCAACCCATCCGCCGAACAGGAGGCCCAACGGCAAGATCCCGATGCTCGTGAGCTGCGATTTGGTAGCTTCCCGCGTCATATGGCGCGCCGCGACATGTGCGATTTCGTGAGCCATGGCGCCGGCTAATTCGTCCTCTTCTTCCGCCAGTTCAATCAGGCCCGTGTTCACGAACACATAACCGCCCGGGAGGGAAAATGCATTGGGGACGTCGCTATCGATCACCTGAAACGTGAAAGGCACTTTGGCGTCGGAATTCCGCACGAGGTTCTGGCCAAGGCGGTTGATGTACTCGGCAATTATCGGTTCGTCTACGATTTTGGCCTGCCGCTGGACTTCCTGCGCCAACTGCTTTCCGAGCGCGATTTCCTTTTCCTGCGAGTAGAAGTTCACACCCTTGCCGACATCGCGATTGCCGATCTGGCTTGGATCGTCCATCTTGCTTTGGGCGTAGAGCGAGGGGAAGGCCAACGCGAGAGACACAACCAGAAGAGGCGCTGCCTGCATAGCTATTTATTATAGAGAGAAATGGCCTTAGAAACAGGTAAAACCTTTGTAAAGTCTCTGACTCTTTGGGAGCAGTACGCGGACCAGTTTCCGGTTCGCGAACGGCTGATTTACCTCAATCATGCCTCGGTGGCCCCGCTCTCCAGGCGCGCATCCGATGCGATGCAGGAACTGTTGCACGACTGTACGGAATTTGGCAGCCTGCACTATGACCAATGGATGGCTGCATACGAAAATCTGCGCGCCGCGGCGGCCCGATTGATCGGCGCGGATCGATCGGAAATTGCGCTGGTAAAAAACACTTCGGAAGGAATTGCCACAGTGGCCATGGGTCTTGACTGGAAACCGGGGGACCGCGTAGTGGTATTTCAGGAAGAATTTCCCGCGAACTTTTTCCCCTGGAAGCGGCTGGAGCAGCGCGGCGTCGCGGTAACGTGTCTTTCGATTCACGACGGCCTCGACCGCATTGACGAGGCCTGTAGGGGCGCGCGGCTGCTGGCAATCAGCTTCGTACAATACCTGGGCGGCTATCGCGCACCGCTCGCGGCCATCGGCGCGATCTGCCGACGCCACGGCTGCATCTACCTGGTGGATGCCATACAGGGATTGGGTGCGTTTCCCGTCGACGCCAAAGCCTGGGGCATTCAGGCGCTGGCGGCGGATGGTCACAAGTGGCTGCTCGGGCCGGAGGGGTGCGGCATTCTGTATATTGACCGCGAACTTCAGGAGCGCGTGCAGCCGGTAGAATTTGGCTGGACCAACGTGGCCCAGTATGCCGATTACGGCTCGCGCGACCTCACGCTGCGGCCGGATGCCGGGCGATACGAATGTGGAACCTTGAATACCGTAGGCTGCTTCGGCCTGCTCGCGGCCATTGAGTTTCTGCTGGAAATCGGTGTGGAGCGGATCGCACCCGTGGTCCAGGGCTTGACGGACCGTCTGGCGAGAGGTGTCGAGAGCAAGGGCTACGAGTTGATGGAACCGCGCACCCCGGAGACAGGCGCGGGCATCGTGAGCTTCCGCAAAGCAGCATGGGAAACGAGCGAGATTGTGCGCCGGCTGCGGGCAACAGGCATCGCGACGGCGCCACGCAACGGCTGGGTTCGGGCCTCGCCGCACTTTTATATCAGCCCGGCAGAGATTGACCAAGTGCTGGAGATTCTGCCGTAGGGCCTGCCTTACGGCTGCCCTCCCGCGCGCTGTTTCTGCGCTGCGAGCGCCGCCTGCAATCGCTGCCGCGCAAGCGGATCGTCCGGCTTCGCCGCAATTACCTGGCGCAGATTGGCGATCGCTTCCTGCAATTTTCCAGCCTTGATCTGCGAGTTGGCCAGATTAAAACGAGCAGCCAGGTATTCCGGGCGCAGCTTGAGTGCAATCTCAAACTCCGTTGCCGCCCCCGAGTTCCGGCCCACTTGCTGCAAAGCCACTCCGAGCATGTTATGCGCTTCAGCGCGTCCCGGGTCCGCCGTAACCGCAGTCTCCAGGGCGCTCACCGCGCCGGAGGCATTCAGCCGTGAGAGCATCACCGCGCCGAGGTTCAGGTTCGCCGCAAAGTCTTTGGGATTTTTCTCGAGCGTATGGCGGATCACAGCTTCTTGCAATTCGCGCCGCCGGTCTTGCGGTCCGCGCGGCAGCAGTTCCAGCCACAGGTGCGCCATTTCATCGGTGGCCTGGTCGCCGCCCTGTACACGCTGTGGCGGCTGGTGGGGATTGCGCACGTTGGCCGCGGAATTATCGTAGTGGTAGCGCATGGAAATCACCGCTCCCTTGGGCAGGAACACCGGCTCGCGGTAGTAGTAAACCGCCTGCCAATCCGGATTCCAATCGGGAATGCGGATGAGCCAGCGCCGCGACCCGTCCGGCAGCGTCGCATAAGCCTCCAGCAGCTTGCCCAGGTAGTGCGCATGCGGATAAATCGCCAGCGCGTCGGCATCGAGCGGCATGCGGAAATCGTCTTTCACTACGAAGTCACTCGCGCCCGCCGGAATGTCCAGCGCCTGATCGTTTTCCATTTGAATGAGCAGCGGAAATCGTGTTTGCGGCTTATCCGTGAAGTACAGCCCCACGGCCGGCCGCACGTATTCCGGCTTGCCGGAAAGGCGCAGATGAATATTCAGCACCAGCTCATCGCCGGGGTCAAGCCGCCAGGCGAAACCATCCGGCTCCTGGTGCGGCACGCTGCCCGGTTTCCAGAACAGAAAATTTCCCGGCGGATCGAACGGGCTGCGCATGATTTCCAGATCCATACCGGGGAAGCCTTCTCCCGGAGCGACTTCTCGCTCGTGCGAAGCTGCCAGGCGGTCCACCAGCAGGTTGGCGTGATGCACCAAACCGGCCCCGCCTCCCGGCCGGATCTCCACGGCTCGCACATAGACGCTCGTAGTGCGGTGGTTCGGCAACACGAAATTCCAATACACATCCGGACCCGCTGCGGGCACCTGGAATGCCTGTGGAGCCTCGAGCACCATATCCGGCATGCCAAGCTGCCAGCCCGCGGGGAAATGCGGGGGCGCGGGGATCTCGCCCGGCGGCCCTTCGGGCGCGCCCGCCGCTGCCCATTCGGAAATAATGCGGATCTCTTCGCCGGTAAGCCTGCGCTCTCCCTCGAATTTCACCGTTCCCGCTTCCGGCAACCAAGGAGGCATGTAGCGGCTGCGTGTCACGGCCGCAATCTGCGCCGCATGTTTAGCGGCATCCGCATACGTCAGCAGCGGAAACGGGCCTGTCTCACCCGGGCGGTGGCACGGCGCGCAGGCACGATACACGATGGGCGCGATGTCATGCGCGAAGTTCGGATGGGAAACGCCAGGCGCTGCCGAAGCCGGGATGGTGACCACCAACCACACGCCGACCGCCAGCCTTCGCATACTCTCCAACAGTCCTTAGCTTACACTGGTATGCATGATCTCGAGGCTCATCAGTTGCCTCGCGCTCGTGTGCCTGCCACTCGCCGCTGGACCTGCCAGCGATTTGGCTGGCGCAATCCGTGAAAATACCCTCGACCGCGATGCCTGCTACCGTGTGCGCGATCTTACGCTGTTCCAAGATGACATTCGCATCTACCTGACGGATGGTTACCTCATCTTTGGCAAACCAGTGGCCGGGCAGCCGATTGCGGCCCTGTTCACAACCGACGTCGAGGATGGCAGCGGGGAGGTGCTTCTGCAGCCGCCCAATCTGGCCGAGCGCCGCTCGCTCGCGAGCTACACCGGCAGCCCCATTCTGGATGAGCACTTTCAAGCCGCGCTGTTCTTCTTCACGGGAGATGTCTACAAGACTCTGCTCGCCCAGCTTCCCAACAATCCCACCAACCGCAAGATGCCGGAGATGGGCGCGCTGCTCGAAGAGAAATTCAATCCCGTCCTCCACGACCTGGTTCCCGGTTTCGACCTTCGCCTCGCCCTCGACGTGCTGAATACGGCATGGCGCAAACCCCGCTTCTTCACCGCGATTATTCAGGATGCCAAGCTCGGCGATTTCGATGTTTTCTTCGAACCCGACAACCCCGACCAGATCGCCGCGGGACAATTCGCCACCCGTAATAATCGCCGCTTCTTCAATATCTGGACGCACTTCCCATCACGGGCCTCGCGCTCCAGCCCCGCGCCGCCGCCTGTCAGCATCGCCCTCAGCGATTACCGCATTTCCGCCACGGTCGATCCTGACCTTACTTTGAGCGCGGTCACTCGCGTGAAACTGAAAGCCAGCAGCGAAGGGATGCGCGCCGTGGCGTTCGATATCGCCAAGGAGATGGCGGTGACCGAAGTTTCCGTGAATGGCATGCCGGCGGAATTCATTCAGCGCGAACAGACCGTGCGCGACGTCAGCGCTCGCGGCGAAGACACCTTTTTTCTGGTCATGCCGCCGGCTCCCCTGCACGCCGGCGTCGAGTACGAGTTTGCGTTCCACCATTCGGGCAAAGCCATCCTGGCTGTACAGCCAGAGATCGGAACCGCGGGCGGCCCGGTGTTCTATGTTGCCGACCGTGGGAATTGGTACCCCAATTTAGGCGCCCAGTTCGCTACCTTCGATCTCACCTTCCGCTACCCAAAAGACCTCGAATTAGTGACTCCAGGCGAGGTGGTGGAGGACCGCACAGAGGGCGACTGGCGCATCACACGGCGCCGGCCCCAGGCTCCCATCCGGATGGCCGGATTTAACCTGGGCCAGTACCTGCACGCCCGCATCGAGCGCGAGGGCTTTGTGGTGGACGTTTGCGGTAACCGCTCGCTCGATCCCGCTCTGCGTCCTCGGGAGCCAGATGTGCCGCTCCCGGTCCCAACCATCTCGAGACGCCGCTCCCGTACTCCCACGCAAGCTACGGTGCTCACGCCGCCCACCCTTGCCTACGATCCGCTGCCTCGCCTGGAACGCGTCGCTACCGATATCGCCGGCATGGTGGAATTCATGAAATCCCGATTCGGCCCGCCCGCTCTGCCGCTGCTTACCGTTTCGCCCATCCCTGCTGACTTCGGTCAGGGATACCCTGGCCTGATTTATCTCTCCACCCGTTCGTATCTCGGCGCGCCGCCCGTTTCCGCCGGCGTGCAGCCACTTACTCAAACCCAGCAAATCTTCTTCGATGAGCTGCTCGAAGTGCATGAAGCCGCGCATCAGTGGTGGGGCGCCCAGGTAACCGCCGCGTCTTATCGCGACGAATGGCTGATGGAGGCGCTGGCCAATTACTCGGCCTTGCTCTATCTGGAAAAAACCAGGGGCGAGCGGGAAGTAGAAGAGCTGCTGGAGGGGTACCGCACGGACCTGCTCGCCCGCCGTGACACGGGCGACCCGGTTGATTCCGCCGGGCCTATCGTGCTAGGTTCGCGTCTCGAAAGCTCGCTCGAGCCGCGCGCCTGGCAGGCCATCACCTACGGCAAAGGTTCGTGGATCCTGCACATGCTGCGCCGCCGCATGGGCGATGAGCGCTTCCTCTCCATGATGGCTGCCATCCTGCAACGCTATGGTCATAGCGAAATCACCACCGAGGAGTTCCGCGACCTGGCTGCCGGATTTATGCCGCGCGGCTCCGATGATCCCAAACTCGAAACCTTCTTCGACCAGTGGGTCTACGGCACCGGGATACCCACCCTCAAACTCACTTATACTTTACAGGGCAAAGCTCCCGCATGGAAGTTGGTGGGCACGATAACGCAATCTGACGTGGGCGCGGATTTCGAGGCGCTCACGCCGGTGGAGATTCAATTACCCGGGGGCCGCGCGATTACCCATTGGGTCCGTGCCTCGAGCGACCCCGTCCAGTTCACCGTGGCGCTTCCCCAGCCCCCTCTGAAAGTGACTCTAGATCCGCACTACGCCGTCCTTCGCCGGTAAGTGCGCTCGTTACGCCAGGCCCTTCTTATACAGCGCCTCCAGTTTTCCCCACGCGCGCTCCGCGTCCGGTTTGTTGTAAATCGGCTTGCCGTTCTGCGCCGGCATATCGGGCACGCACCATCCATGCTGAGATTCCGTATACACTTCGATCTCTGCCGGAACATGAGCGGCCGCGAAGGCTTCTTTGAGCTTGGTCTTTTGATCCGGCTGGCGCATATCATCATTAGCGGCGATGCCGAAATACATGCGCGCTTTGATTTTCGGGGCGAGCAGATGCGGACTATCAGGCCCATCCGTCACCAGTGCGCCTCCGTGAAACGAACCGCCCGCGCCGACACGATCGGCTACTGCCGCGCACGTGCGCACGACCAGCGGCCCACCCATGCAGTAGCCCTGTGTACCGATCTTTTTGGCTTTGTTCACCTGCGGCTGCGCATCCAGAAATGCGACGTACGCGATGGCATCCTTGTCCACATTGGCAGTAGTCAGCGAGGCGGTCAGCGGCCCCAGTTTCGCCCGGTCCGCCTGGTTCTGAAAATCAAATTTCGATAGATCGCCGAATACAGGGGCTTTGGCGACGCGGTAAAAAGGATTGGGCACCAGCACGGCGTAGCCTTCCGCTGCCAGCCGTTTCCCGATCTCGCGAAAGGCCGGGCGCAGGCCGAATACGTCCGTCCAGATGATCACGCCGGGATGCGAGCCGGAGGCAGGATGAAGGAACACTGCATCGCACATCCCGTCAGGCGTTTTGACTTCCACATCGGTCTCGACCACTTGTGCGGCAGCCTCCGCAGAACCGGCCACACCGGCTGCCACGGAAACAGCCACAAATTCGCGCCTCGCCAGCCCGTTTTCAGTCTCGTCCGCCATAGGAAACCTCCTCTGTGTGAGTCTATCTCATCCGCCGAATCTCTAGCCGCACTTCCGCCAGGCGGTTGGCTTCCGCGGCCCATCGCCTCATGGCTTTTTGCGCTGGCCGGCCATCACGCGGGCTATTTTTCGCCTGGGTCCTCATGGCATCACACCAACTGCTCCAGGCGGAAACTGCCGTCGTCGCGCACTTGCAGCCAGAAATTGCCTTTAGTGGTCGCAAGCTTGCTGCGGCGCACCGCCTGGGATACCTTGCGCACCGTCTCGTTGGTGCGGTCTGGTTTGCTGTCGATAAACTTGATGGCCTCGATGCCGATCACGTCATAATCGTGCCGGGCCGCATGCTCGATGAAGTCCCGGGAGTTGGCGGTGAGGATCGCCCATCCCCGCGCCATGCGCTTGAGCGCCTCGTCATCCATACCCTGCGGTGGAACTACCACTTTGAACCCGTCGTCTTCGAGAGCGCTGGCTAGGGCACGTAGGTTCTCATCGAGCAGCAGCGTAAAATATCCCTGCTTCGACATTTCGATCTGGTCCTGGAAAATCGCCTCAGGCATTGGTTCCCCCCCGCGACAAATATAAAATAACAGTTTTTAGACAACACCATAAAATGCCAAACTCCCGGAGAAATAGCCCCCTGGAAGCGGCACGCCGCCGGCGGATCGCGCTGTCCGCCGAGGCCGCTATGGGAAAGCGCAAATAATTCGGCCGGCCTGTTCAGCCGTCAATAAATTGCCGGTTCGCGCGCGCTCGCGACTTGGCTGCTTCTTCTTCGTCGTTTTTCGGCGGCGCACTGGTCTCGAGACCGGTTTCGACCACTCGTGCGGCAGACTCCGCAGAACCGGCTGCACGCACACCGGCTGCCACGGAAAACGCGCGAGGCCGTTGCCGGGCTCGTTGCCGTTTGGATCAGGGGTAACGTCCGCCATAGGTATAGGAGATAATGTCAGGCTTGGGTGAAGGGCGTCGCGTGAGTATGTCCTCCTCTCCCCGCAGGTTCGCGACTAGTCCGGCCGGGTATGCAACTACTGAGTAGTTGGCTTAGCGGGTTATCGCCCACTCACAGAGTGCTTGACCTAGGATGTGGCACCGGGAGCCTCCGTTCGCACCTGGCAGGATTGAACGTAATCGGCTCGGACGTGGATCTGCGGCCGCTCATCAGCAACCCGGATCGGCTCCGGGTTTGCGCCGAAAGTCACGAACTCCCGTTTTCGAGTGAGAGCTTTGACTTGGTGATTTGTCACCACAGCCTTGAGCATTTCGGCAATCTCACCGGCTCTATCCGAGAGATCCGGCGGGTACTTAAGCCGATGGGTCGCATGTTTGTGTCTGTCCCCGACGGTCTGAGCTTCAGCGATCGCCTCTACCGCTGTTTGTTTTGCGGAGGAGGCCATGTTCAATGCTTCAGTTTCGATACTGTCGTTTCGGCCATTGAATCGGGAGCTGTCTTACACCTTGAGGGTTGGATGGAGCTGTTCAGTTCGTTCATTTATCTCAACAAGCAGAACTTCGTTGCAGCTCCCCGCGGCCGATCGCCAGGCCCGCTGCCGAGGAGAATGCGATGGTTGGGCCAGTTGCCTCGCGTGTGCTTTGATATGGCGCGGATCGGCCTCAATATTGGCACGCGGCTAATAGATCTCTGTTTGCGCACACGGTTGGCGCGTTACGGCTGGGCACTCGCATTTGGCCCAGCGCCAAGCCGTCCGGAATTTTCACCCGGCTCCTGGAATGTCTGCATGTCCTGTGGAGCCGGGGTGGACCGAGTCGGTAAGCGCGTGGCCTGGTTTTTCTATCGATGCCCCTCATGCTTCAGCCTCAACATTGTCTTTCAAGGAGTCAACCGCGGCAATGTCGCGTCTCGATAATGCCTGGAGACTCGGGCGAATATCGCTCGCAGTGGGACTGGTATCAACGCCCAAAGTGGGACGCGGCCAGCGCTCAAGGGGAGTGGACGGCTGATCTCATCCGCCGAATCTCTGCGCCCCGCGGGCGCGCGCTTTGGCTGCTTCTTCTTCGCGGTTTTTCGGCGGCGCACTGGTCTCGAGCGACTCCAGAAGGCGCCGCGACACGGCTGCGATTTCCTCCACCGCCGCCCGGAACGAGTCTTCGTTGGCTTTCGATGGTTTGGTGAAACCGCTGATCTTGCGCACAAATTGCAGCGATGCGGCTCTCACCTCTTCTTCCGTCACTGGCGGTTCGAAATTGAAGAGAGGTTTGATGCTCCGGCACATAGGCAGTTCCCCGGCCCCTAGACCCCGGCCACCGTGTTAAAACACTGCGCTTTGCAAGGCCCGGCTGGTCTCGAATACGGCGGCCATGACGCGCTCGTATTGCATGCGCACCGGCCCCAGCACAGCCACTTTAGCCGGAAGGCCGCTCGCCATGCGCACCGTCATGCCAATGAGTGTGAGATCCCTCATAGCCGGATGCGCCTGTTCGAGTCCGACGTGCACTTCCAATTCTCCCGGCGGTTGTTCGAGGAATCTGTCCAGTAGCTCGATCAACCGTTTTTTCTCTTCGAGGGTCCGCAGCAGGTCGCGCATCTTTTCGCGCGTGAGGTGTAAATCAAGCCCCAGCAAATTGGATGCGCCCTCCATGTGAATTTCCGGCGCCGTATCCACCGCCAAGAGGCCGTTCTGGTAGAGCATGCGCAGCTTGCGTTCTACCGCATCGTACAGGGCGCGCTCCTCTTCCATGCGCCGCATTAGCTCGCGCCGCGCCGCCCCCAATTGCCAGCCGCTAAAATTGCGGTTCACGTAATTCCGCACCGAGATCAACTCCTCGGCCGTCACCGGTTCCTCTAATGCCAGCACGCGGTTGCGCACCATGTGATCGCGCGTAACCAGCACCATCAGCACGCGCTTGCCGCCCAGCGGCAGCAGCTCGATCTGGTCCAGCTCCTGCGCCAACGCCGGAATCGCCGCCGCGATCCCGACGTTGCGCGTGAGTTCCATCAGCACTTGGCTTGACCGTTCCACGCGCGCTTCGATGGTGGGCAATCCGCTCAACTCCTTGCGCAAACGGTCCGACACCGGCGCTGCTATGGGCCGCGCCATACGGCTGGCAATCAAAGCTGCCACGTAACAGCGGAACGCTTTCAACGTCGGAACGCGGCCGGCCGAGGTATGCGGCTGCGCCAAATAGCCTTCATCGGCCAAATCGGCCATTACGTTGCGGATGGAAGCAGGGCTCAGCGACTCGGCGTAGCTCTTCGAAATCGTGCGCGATCCCACCGGCTCGCCCGTTTCGATGTACGTGCGCACCACGTCGTTTAGAATTTCACTGTGCCTGATCCCACGCGGCGTGTCACTTTTCATGGCCTGTGACCCCAACCCTCTGCAATTACATTGTAATCTGATGAAAGTAAAGGGTCAATAATTTCGTAAGTGAACGTACTAATTACCGGTATAGAACCACGCTCGGAAGCGTACCAGGCGAACCAGTCCGCCATGCGCGCGCTGGTTGATGATTTACGCGCTCATATCAGCAGCATTCTCCGCGGCGGCCCTGAAAGCGCCCGCCAGCGTCACCTGGCCCGCGGCAAGCTTCTTGTCCGCGACCGTGTGCGCGCCCTGCTCGATCCCGGCGCCCCATTCCTCGAATTGTCCCAGCTCGCTGCGCATGGCATGTATGGCGAGCCGATCCCCGCAGCGGGTATCGTAACGGGCATCGGGCGTGTCGAAGGACGCGAATGCGCCATCATCGCTAACGACGCCACAGTCAAAGGCGGCACCTATTACCCGAGCACCGTAAAAAAGCATCTCCGCGCGCAGCAGATCGCCTATGAGAACCGCCTGCCTTGCGTTTACCTGGTCGATAGCGGCGGCGCTTACCTTCCTCTGCAGGACGAGATCTTTCCCGATGCGCAACACTTCGGCCGCATCTTCTATAACCAGGCCCGGATGTCCGCCGCGGGCATCCCCCAAATCGCGGTCGTCATGGGATCGTGCACCGCGGGGGGAGCCTACGTTCCCGCCATGTGCGACCAAACCGTCATTGTCCGCAATGAGGGCACCATCTTCCTGGCCGGGCCGCAATTGGTAAAAGCCGCCACCGGAGAAGTGGCCACTGCCGAAGAAATCGGAGGCGCCGATGTGCACTCGCGTGTCTCGGGCGTCACTGACTATTACGCCCAGAATGACCTTCATGCCCTGGCCCTGGCACGGAGGATCGTGGCCCGCCTGAACCGGACCAAACCGTCCTCCCTGGAGTTGCGCGAACCCCGCGAGCCTTTGTACCCTCCTTCCGAACTCTCCGGTGTCGTGCCCGCCGATATCCGCAAGCCGTACGACGTTCGCGAGGTCATTGCCCGCATCGTCGATGCCAGCGAGTTCGACGAATTCAAGCAACTTTATGGACAGACGTTGGTCACCGGCTTCGCCCATATCTGGGGATACCCCATCGGCATCATTGCCAATAATGGAATTCTGTTCTCCGAAAGCGCGCTCAAAGGAACACACTTCATCGAGTTATGTTCCCAGCGCGGCATTCCGCTGGTTTTCCTGCAAAACATCACCGGCTTCATGGTCGGCAAGAAATACGAGGCGGGCGGCATCGCCAAGGATGGCGCCAAGCTGGTGACTGCCGTGGCCACCACCGCAGTGCCCAAATTTACCGTGATCATCGGGGGCAGTTTCGGCGCAGGGAATTACGGCATGTGCGGCCGCGGCTACAGTCCGCGCTTCCTGTGGATGTGGCCCAACGCCCGGATTTCCGTGATGGGCGGTGAGCAGGCCGCTAGCGTGCTGGCCACTGTCCGCCGCGACAACCTCGAAGCGGCGGGCAAAAGCTGGACTGCGGAAGAAGAAGAACAGTTCAAGGAGCCTATTCGCCGGCAGTACGAAACCCAGGGCCATCCCTATTACTCGAGCGCGCGCCTGTGGGATGACGGCATCATCGACCCGGCCGACACCCGGCTGGTGCTCGCTCTCGGCCTCTCCGCCGCCCTGAACGCGGCCGCCGAAACCACAAGGTTCGGCATTTTCCGAATGTAACGGGAAGGGCGCCGGCCAGGAAAGTTCGCGATTACGATAGCATGTAAGAACAGCATGTCTTCTTCCGCAATCGAACTGGCGCCGCCCGCGATCATGGCGCGCTATGAGGCTGTCATCGGCCTTGAAGTGCATGTGCAACTGGCCACCGCTACCAAAATTTTTTGCGGCTGCCCGGCAGGATTCGGAGCGCCTCCCAATACCAATGTTTGCCCGGTCTGCCTGGGCCTGCCCGGCGCGCTGCCGGTGCTGAATCGGCGGGCGGTGGAACTGGCCATCAAGGCGGCCCTGGCGCTGAATTGCCGAATCCACCCACAGTCGCGTTTCGCGCGCAAGAACTATTTTTATCCCGACCTTCCCAAGGGGTACCAGATTTCGCAATACGATGAGCCTCTGGCCGAGGATGGATACGCCGATCTGGTAATTGATGATGTCACGAGGCGCATCGGGATCACGCGTGTTCACATGGAAGACGATGCCGGCAAGAGCATCCACGATGGGTTCAAAGACAGCGACCGCTATTCGTATGTCGATCTCAATCGCAGCGGCACCCCGCTGATCGAGATCGTGAGCGAACCGGACATGCGCAGTTCCCAGGAAGCTTATGCGTACCTGACAGAACTGAAGCAGGTGTTGCAGTTTATCGAAGTCTCGACTTGTGACATGGAGAAGGGCCACCTGCGCTGCGATGCCAACGTTTCCGTGCGGCCCCGTGGGGAAAAACAACTCGGCACGAAAGCGGAAGTCAAAAACCTGAACTCGTTCCGGTTTCTCAGGGAGGCTCTGGATTTCGAGATCGCCCGGCAGGTGGCTTTGATCGAAAGCGGCGGCCGGGTATTGCAGGAGACGCGGCTCTACAATCCCGATACCGGTGAAACCGCGAGCATGCGCAGCAAGGAACATGCGCACGATTATCGCTACTTTCCCGAGCCGGATCTGGCGCCTGTGCGGGTGAGCAAGGAATGGCTGGGCAGCATTCGCTCCACTTTGCCCGAGCTTCCCGCGCGCAAACGGTCCCGGTTCGTCGCCGAGTACGGCCTTCGCGAGTACGATGCGGACGTGCTGACGCAGAGCCGCGCAGTGAGCGAGTACTTTGAAGCGGTGGTGGCCGTTTCCGGTGATGCGAAAACGGCGGCCCACTGGGTGATGGGCGACCTGATGGGCATGCTGAAAACGCAGGGCAAAGAGTTGGCGGATTCGCCCGTGCGGGCTGAAGACCTGGGAGAACTCGTGAAGCTGCTCGCTCGTGGGGAACTATCGGGCAAGCTCGCCAAAGAAGTCTTCTCCAAGATGTTTGCCAGCGGCGATGCGCCGGCGGCCATCATAGAACGCGAGGGCCTCAAGCAGATCAGCGACACGGGCGCGCTCGAAGCCGTCATTAGTGGCGTGATCGCGGCCAATCCCAAGCAGGTGGAGCAGTACAAGAGCGGCAAGACAACGGTGCTCCATTACCTGGTAGGCAAGGCCATGCAGGCCACGCGCGGGCAGGCGAATGTGACGGTGGTAACTGACCTGTTGAAGCAGAAATTGGGGTGAGCATGTTACAGCCAGGCGATCCAGCTCCCGACATAAAGCTGCACACGGATAGCGGCGAAGAATTCCGCCTATCGAGTCTGCGAGGCAAACGCGTGGTGCTGTATTTCTACCCGAAGGCTGATACTCCCGGGTGCACCACCGAGGCTTGCGAATTTCGCGATGACATCAAGAACTTCGCAAATAAGGGCGTGGCGGTGGTTGGTATCTCTCCGGATAAGCCCGCCGCGCAAGCGAAATTCAAACAGAAATACGATTTGCCGTTTACCTTGCTCGCAGACGAGGAAAAAGCGGCGGCCCAGGCTTACGGGGTGTGGAAAGAGAAGAACATGTATGGCAAGAAGGTGATGGGCATCGTGCGCAGCACCTTTGTGATTGGTCCTGATGGAATCATCGAGAAGATCTACGGAAACGTCAAGGCCAAGGGCCACGCCGCACAGGTGCTACAGGAGATCGGCGGGCAGGGTTAGGGTAGGCAAGCTGTCAGCGTTCCGCTTCCAGCCATCAGCTTTTGCGATCAGCTTACTTACGGTGCGAATCCGATTGCCACAGGTCCTCCGAAACCTTCCCAGACGTATGCCGAAAAACGACGCAGGGTCTCGAAGCCTACCCGCTCATAGAGTGTGACAGCCTCGCGATTCGCCGCAGTGACGGTAAGGCTGGCAAAGCGGCAGCGGAACTCGCGAAGGCTGATAAGAGAGCGGCGCAGCAGCTCGTATCCCACGCCTGCGCCCCGCACCGCATCGGATACGCAGATTTGGGTGATGTGGCCGCAGTCCATGGCGACCTGGCTGGCCAGTGAGATACCGCATAACCGGCCGCTCCCCGCCTCAAAGGCAGCATACGAGGCTTGCCTGTAAAATGCGCCGCATCCCGGATACTGCACGATGTTGTAGAGGAAACGGCGCGCGCCCGCGATGCACCGGTACTGATCATTGATTTGGCTATCAATATGCCCCTGGTAAGCCGCTGCAATCAGGTTGGCGGCCGCATCCTGATACTGATCCGACCAGCGCTCGATGTAAACCGGCTTGCGAATGCGGCTCTCGGCAAGCGGCGCGGCGCGCAGATCGATGCGCATGAAGTTGCGCTCAAAACCGCGGCGGTATTGAGGAAAGGGGCGGTCGTGGCGTCCGGGACTGAGCATCATGAGCTGGCATTCAACGCGCGAGGCTTGTGGCGGGTCGATAATCTGTTGGAGAGCCGACTCAAGGAGCCAATCCTCACGTTCGGCCGCGCGGAACGAACGGCGCACGTACAAATCGCCGATCAGTCCCTTGTTGTCCTCCAGCACATAGTAAACGTATCCGGTCACTTCGCCGCGCTCGATGAGCGCGTTGCCATTGAGGGCGCGCAATTCCACGAAGCGGCGCACCAGATCGGCCGATTTTTCGAAGTCCCAGTTGAGTTCTTCCCGCCAGGCCTGAATCTCTTCCTGCAGCAGAGGTTCTAACTCGCGCACGGTGAGGCGCCGCAGGTCAACCATATCCTGCAGCGGAGGAGCGGGATGAAGCCGCGCAGCCATGGCCTGTATTGTAGCGCCTCCCTTTCTTTATCTTACGAGTGCGGCGCGCGAAGGGCCGCACACTAGCGCGCTACATTTGTGCGGGCGCCCCAGAGTTGCCGGCTGGCGAGCGCGGCGCCCTCTGCCAGGACTTTGAACTTGGCCCAGGCGATTTGCGGGTGCACGCGATAACCCATGCCGCAATCGGTTCCGGCGATGACATTTTCGCGCCCCACCAGATTGGCATAGCGAACAATGCGGTCGGCAACCACTTCGGGATGCTCCACTACGTTGGTGTGGTGCGTGACAACACCCGGAATGAGAATCTTGCCTTCGGGCAGCTTCACCTGTTGCCACAGTTTCCATTCGTGCTCGTGGCGGGGGTTGGCAGCTTCCACGGAATATGCGCCGGCGTGGATTTTCAACATCAGGTCGATGACATGTTCCAATGGCAGGTCGTGACTGTGCGGTCCATGCCAGCTTCCCCAGCAGATGTGATAGCGAACGCGATCTTCGGGCAGCCCTTTCAACGCGTCATTCAGGGCTTCGACACGCACTTCGGCGAATTTCCGGTATGCGGCGATCTCGGGGGTGGGGACGATCATGTCGTAGGTGTCCGGCAAAGCGGGGTCGTCGATCTGGAGGACGAATCCGGCCTCCACTACAGCCTTGTATTCGTGCTTCATGGCATCGGCCAAGGCGAATAGATAATCTTCGTCGCTCGAGTAGTATTCGTTTAAAAAGAAATGCTCTAACCAACCGGGCGCCAGCACACACACGAAGGTTTCCTCTGGCTCTTTACCCGCCTCAGCGAGTGACGCGCGGAACATCGCCAGATCCTGCCGGATCTCCTCCTGGCCGATGTAGCTCAGGGGACCGGAGACGACTGTGCGCTCGGCGGGCGCCTGCAGAAAAGGCAGCTCTTTGTAGAAATCGGCGAACTCGATGCGCTCGCCGGTTTCGAGCGCCATGAACGCCGGTTCGTCCTGCTTCAGCTTGCGGTTCGACAGGCCACTCAGACGGCGTCCGTAGTAAGAGAGTCCACCGAAACCGATTTTGCCCACCTCGCCATCGCTCACCACGTCGATGCCCGCTTCGCACTGCCTGCGGATCACATCCACCATGGCGTTACGCACCACTGGCCGTAAGCTTTCGAGATCGAGCGGCTTGCCGGACATCGCGGACACCATCGCCTGGCGGTACTCAGGCGGTCCATCCAGACGTCCGGCATGCGTGGTCAGAATCCGATTGACACTACGTTTCACGATGAACTCCTTGGTTCCCGGGCAAGTATATCATCGGGGGCCGGGGGTCAGGCGCCAGGGGTCAGGGGCCGGGGCCACCTTGGCGACCTCTGCATAATCCACGAGGGTAGTAGGCTCTGGAATTGACTCGCCGTGTAACCGCATGCCCTCCAGGTGAAACTCGATTGCCTCCTCCATCAGCCGCTTGATTTCTTCAACGGTGTCTCCGGTGGTAATACAGCCGGGCAAGTCCGGGACATAGGCGCTATAATTGGATCCCGGTGCGTGTTCGATCACGATGGCATATTTCACTTACCTGCTCCTTTCGATCTGGGCCTGCCGATAAATGCTGGCCAGCGTTTTTCGGGTGGACGTCATCACCCGGTTTTCCGGGTATCGTTACGGTCCCTCTCTTGGAAGGGTGCTGGAACTGTCGGTGGCTGCCTTCTTGCCGGTCCAAGCGCCAACCGTCTGCCTCGATCACTCGGATGATGTCTCTCACCTTCACGTTTCAAGTTGACATAATAGCCGCTGTTTTGCCGATCGATCGTGTGGCCTCGATTCGCGTCAGCGAGAAATTTCATTGGTCACCACGCTTATTTACCGGCGCCCGCCGCGGAATCCGCCTGCATGGAACCCACCTACATGGCCTACGCCACCGCGATAAGCCGGCGCGCCATGATAGACCGGACCGTGATAGCCGTAACCGCCCCAGCCCAAGCCGAGGTCAACCGACGGCCCCACGTAGCCGTAGGCCGGATAGGGATAATCATACGGATACGCATAGGGGTAAGCGGGCACAACCGGAGCGGGAGCAACCGGGACAGCCGGCGCAACGCCCACGCCGATTCCGAACCGAACTGCCGCATCGGCCTTAGGCGCGGCGAATGCCAGCATGCCTGCCAACGCCATGGTTGCCAGTCCAATCTTTTTTTTCATCTCTTTTCCACCTCCAACCGATTGGACGCGAGACCGCCCCTACGGAATGAAAATGATTGTCAATGGGCGTTTGCAAACATTGACGCTCAGGCCTGCCACGCTTCACAAGCAGCCGCCACAGTCCTGCGGATGTCCTCGTCGCTGTGGGCGGCCGATACGAATGCAGCTTCAAACTGGGAAGGCGGCAAGTAGATGCCGCGCTCCAGCATGGCATGAAAGAAGCGTGCAAAGCGGGCGGTGTCGGAGCGTTGAGCCGATTCGTAATCGTAAACGGGGCCTTCGGTGAAAAACCAGGTGAACATGGAGCCGGCGCGGTTGACCGTTACGCCCGGGGGCACAGAAGCGCACAGCGCGGCAGTGTGGGCTTCGAGACGGCGATAGATTTCCGGATGGGCCTTCAGGTGGCGAAGCATCGCCAGGCCCGCTGCGACCGCCAGCGGATTTCCCGATAGCGTACCAGCCTGGTAGACAGGGCCGGCGGGCGCAAGCTTGCTCATAATGTCTTTGCGTCCGCCAAAAGCGCCCACGGGCAATCCGCCGCCAATCACCTTGCCGAGAGTGGTCAGGTCGGGATGAATGCCGAACAGTTCTTGAGCGCCGCCGAATGCCACGCGGAAGCCCGTCATCACCTCGTCGAAGATGAGCAGTGTGCCGTAGCGCGCGGTGATGGCGCGCAAGGCTTCGAGGTACCCAGGCAGAGGCGGCACGCACCCCATATTGCCCACCACCGGCTCAACAATCACGGCGGCGATCCGATCGGTATAGGTGCGGAACACACCTTCCAAAACATCCACGTCATTAAAGGGCAGCACCATGGTGGTGTCGCAAAACGCTTGGGGAACGCCCTGGCTGCCTGCCAAACCAAGCGTTGCGAGGCCCGAACCGGCCTTGACCAGCAGCGAATCGACATGGCCGTGATAGCAGCCTTCAAATTTGACGATGCGCTCCCGCCCCGTAAATCCGCGTGCCAGGCGCACCGCCGACATGGTGGCTTCCGTTCCGGAGTTCACCAGGCGGACCATTTCGATGGAAGGAACGGCTTCGCAAATGGCAGCAGCCAGCTCGACTTCCTGTTCCGTTGGAGCACCGAAGCTGGTCCCGATTTCCAGGGCTTTTTCGAGCGCGCTGAGAATCTCCGGATGGCGGTGGCCCAAGAGCAACGGTCCCCAGGAGCCGACGTAATCGATGTACTCGTTGCCATCGGCATCGAAAATATGGGAGCCTTCCCCGCGCGCGATGAAGGGCGGCGTTCCGCCGACACTGCGAAACGCGCGCACGGGCGAGTTGACGCCGCCGGGGATGAGTTCCTGGGCACGGCGAAATAATTCTTCAGAACGGAAATTGGTCATTTATTTGGCGCCTGCCTGGCGCGGCACCACGCGCCGGAGGCCGAAGCTCATGGCGATTTCGTAGAGGCTGCAGTTCAGGCCTCGCAAGAGACGGCGTTTCAGCTCGCGATAGGACTGGCGGCCCGCGAACAGGTCTTGCATAATGGTCGAAAATCGCGGGCTGCGGCGCGTAAACTGCACCATGCGCGCCGGCACGGAGCGGAGCAGGAACCGGCCGTGAAACACGCGCTTGGCGAGGCGGGAACCGAATTCCAGGTCGCTTGCGAAGTCCTTCTGTAACGAACGGCGGTATTGATTCACTTTCTCGGCCAGGCTGCTGACATCGGAGAGCAGCGCACGCGCTGCCAGATCCGCGGAGCGCAGCGCGTAGTACAGCCCTTCACCGGTGATCGGATCCACCAGACCCGCGGCATCGCCCACCGCCAGCCAGCCCTCGCCGCCTACGCGATTCGTCTGCCAGGAAGCCGAATGCAGGGAAGGCAGCAGGTGGCTGTAAAAGCGCGCGCCCTGGAAAGACAGGCCGCGATCCTGCATGAAGCGTTCCAGGCGCTTGCGGAGCGTGCCGGCCGGTTCGCCCTTGCCGCAAATCCCGACCGAGAGGTGACCGCAGCGCGGGAAAATCCAGATGTAGCCTTCCAGTTTGGGCAGAAATTGAATGTCGATGCGGGTCTGCTCGCCGGGCACGTAATAGCCCAGCGCCGTCATGGTATCTTCCGGCTTCAACTCGGTGCCCATCTGGCGCAGGCCGTTGCGCGCGCCCGTGGCCACGATGCAGAAATCCGCGTCCGCGACACCGGTATTGGTGCGCACCTGCCAGGCGGCCCCCTGGCGCGTGATCGCGGTCACATGAGCTTTTTCGATGCGGGCGCCCGCGTGTTCGGCCCGCTCGAGGAGCATGCGATTGAGATCGAAGCGGGAATAGATCACCAGCGGATCGTCCAGTTGCAGGCTTGCCTCTCCAGCCGGAGGCGCGGAGAGCACGGTTTCGGTGATGAATCGCTTGGGGGTGGAATTTTCGATCAGGAAGGGATATTGGCTGTAAGCCTTGTAGGTTAGCCCGCCGCCGCAGGGCTTCTCCCAGGCGAGTTTCTCATCGAACAGGCTCACGTGGAGTCCTGCTCCGGCAAGCCGCTCGGCGGCAAAGGCTCCGGCCGGTCCTCCCCCCAGAATCGCGACGCGCTTCATTTGTGCCCGGTGGGGGGAAGGTCTTCCGGCGAAGGCATTTCGCCATGGGAAGCGGGCGGAAGCGCCCCGCCGCCGGCGTGTGGATTACTGGCGCCCGGCGCGGTGCTCGCATGAGCCGAATCTTGGATGCTGACGACCGCCCATCGGCCACTCTTCTCCTGCATGCGGTAATGCAGCGCCATTCCTTGCGCGGCAGGCCCGCCTTTGGGTTTGAAGGTGACGGTCACATCGGCCTGATCGCCATGAGGTTCGACCGAGGTGACATCCATATCCATAGCGGCGACATTGACACTGGTGCCCTTGAGATGATCGAGCAACCCCTGGCGGATCGCTTCGTTGCTCGGACTTCCCCGGTTGCACGCCGCCAGAATCAGAAGCGGCAGAATCACAAGCGGCCCGCGGAAAAAGGCTATTCGCACCCTTTGATTATAGTAGGTACGCGCTGGAGATTCCCGCTATTCGTCATGTCACAATTGAACTGAGAGAACGATGGCCACCGTCCTTGCACCCGCAGACCGGGTGATCTTGCACAATGTCAGTTGGAAAACCTATGAGGGGCTGCTGGACGAGAATATCGACAACTGTGGCACCCGGTTTACCTATGATGACGGCGAACTGGAAATCATGACCACGTCGTTGGGCCACGAGCACGTCAACCGTACTCTCGCAGATATTGTGCGCATCACCGCACAGGAAACCGGGCGGCCTTTTGTGAACGCGGGGTCAACCACATTCAGGCAGCAGGATAAAGCGAAGGGCTTCGAGCCGGACACTTGCTTTTACTTCCGGCACGCGAAAGAAGTGCGGCGCAAGCGCGCAATCGACCCTTTCACAGATCCGGCGCCGGAACTGGTTATCGAGGTTGATATCTCGCATTCGTCTCTCGGCCGATTCCGCATTTACGCGGCTTTCGGAGTTACGGAGATCTGGGGGTACGACGGAGAGCGCGTTCTCTTCTACATGCTTGAGGGGCAATCCTACCGCGAAATTGCCGAAAGCGTAACCCTCCCGGCGATGACGGCTGTCCAAGCGAGCGCGTTCCTTGCAATGGAACTGGATGAGGACGATAATCTCGCCTGGGAGCACACCGTTCGCGAATGGCTTCGGCAGCGCCCGCGATAGCGAAGGCCCCCGAGGCATGTTGCAGCTAGAGCTTATCCTCCTCGTCCAACACGTCCTTGCGGCGCGCGGCGTCTTCCGCGTAAAGCTCTTCATCGGCTACGGGCGCGCCACCGCCGGCTTTGCGCACGCGCGGGACCAGCTTTTCGCTGACCGGCGTTTGGACCACCGGCTTTTCGACCACCGGCTTTTCAGCGCCCGGGACCCGCGGCATCGGTTTATCGGCGTTAGCAAAAGCGCCGCGCTTTTCACCGGCCGCGCCGATTTCCTGGCCACCAGTCCTGTGCATAATTTCTTTGGCGCGTTTTACCCACTCAGAATTGTCGCAGTGAACCGATAGGAGGATACCCCCCTCGCGAATTCTTCCTTCAAATCGCTTGGCCTCATATTCGGGCACTCCCCACCCGGCGAGAGCACCAATAATTCCGCCCAGCGTGCCAACCGCGCCTACTCCTGCCAAAGCGGCCATGATAGGTCCGGCCGCGAGGATAGGCCCGAGGCCCGGAATGGCGATTAGCCCTACACCGGTAAGCCCTCCCAGCACGCCACCGGCAATCCCGCCAACTATACCGCCCGTGGTAGCCCCTTCCGGTGCTTTGGTGTTTTTTTCATGTGCCAGATCTTTTGTACCCGCATTCTCCGGAAAGAGCACCGAGATGTCGGTATTACGGAAACCTAAGCCGCGCAAATTCTCCACCGCTTCCTCAACCGCGCTCCGGTCCGTGTAGATGCCAAAGACCGCCGTATTCTTCGCCATTTTGTGCTCCTTTGCGAGAGCTTTGTAGAATCGCGCGATCGCCCAAGATCCGCTATCCAAGCTCCCCGCTGCTTAGAATTTGCAATGTAATGGCCTCGGTGAATTTCCCCACACGAGTAGAATAGAAAAGGCAAATGGCTGAGATCCCCATTGGCACGACAGGCGAACTGAGCGTCCTGGTAACGGCCGATAACATCACCAGTTTTCTCGGTCTGGAGGACGCACGCGTTCTTTCTACGCCCCACATGATCGGGCTGATGGAGAAGACCTGCCGCGATGCTGTTTTACCGCTTCTTGGTCCCGGTTATGACACGGTAGGCACGCACGTCAATGTGGCGCATCTGGCCGCAGCGCCGCTAGGAACCCAGGTGCGCGTGCGCGCGGAAGTGATCGCGGTAAACGAACGGCGCATCGAGTTTCGCGTGGAAGCTACCAGCGGCCGGGAGAAGATCGGTGAGGGCACCCACCAGCGTACGGTTGTTGACGTCGCTAAGTTTGCCGCAAAGCAGGCTGCGAAGAAGGCAGGGTGAGGAAACTCCTCAAGGGGAGAATGCCGGCGCGGGGACACGCCCAGCCGCAGGGGCGAAAACCCTGTCCCTGTGGTGCTATTTACTGGCCACCTGCAGGCGAGGACAGAGGGTGATATCCGCCGGGGAAACTACGCCGCGGCGGCTCTTTTTCGCCAGTATTGGGCGGGGCTTTGGTTGTCTGATCGTAGTACGAAAGAATGGCACTTTCGTCGTAGTCGATGGCACGCGCGTACTGCCGTATGTAACTGGTATTGTAGATTCCACCAGGCAACTTGTTGAACTCACCCCGTTCGATTGCTTGCAGTGCACGAAGGCTGATTTTTGTGGAGTTGGCTATCTGTTCGAGAGAGATACCGCGATTTTGCCGGATGGTTGCGAGACCGAGGACGCTGTCGTCATCTTTCATAATACGTGCCTCTCCGCGCCGGGTCCCAGGGGTGGGGGGTACCTGCCAGGCCCGCTTATGAGTTGTAAATGAATAAACACTATATCATTAGTGTTGGTTTGGTAAACTCTTTTCACATGGATATTTGCCGTCGAAGGTTCGGCGCCTGTATCCTCGCGGGACTGGCAACCCGCGCTCTGGCACTCCCCCCTCGCGCTAAATTATTGATGCTAGTAGTCCTAGAACAGTTTCGGCCAGATTACCTGGATTCTGTCTGGAGCCAGCTCGATCCCGGCGGATTCCGGCGGCTCATCGAAACGGGAACCTATTTCCCGGATTGCCGCCACCTGGCCTGCAGCTATACATCATCGACTCTGGCAACTTTGGCTACCGGCGCCTGGCCTGCACAGCACGGCATTGTGGCTGATACTTGGTATGACCGGGCGGCGGGGAGGCCCGTGCGCGCCTCCGACGAAGATTTGCGCGCCACGACCCTGGCCGCGCAGATTGCCGCGGCCGAAGACTCCCGGGTTTTTGTGGTCTCGATGGACCACGGGGACGCAGCTCTCTATGCCGGAACCGCGAATGCTCGCCTCTACTGGATGAACCAGGAAGGCCATTTCTCGAGCAATGCGCGGGACACCTCGTGGCTGGAGACGTACCGCACCATGAATTCTCCGGAAGCCTTGCACGATGCGGCTTGGGTAGCCATGGGAGCGAGTCCGGACGCGCCCGCGCTGCGCACGCTGAGCTACGACCAGAAGCGCCCCCAGGACTTCCTGGCGCTGTACAAGGCCTCACCTTTCGCCCAAGCCGCCCAATTCGAGCTTCTGCGCGAGCTAGCCTCGCGCGAGCGGCTTGGCCAAACCGGCACATTCGATTTCGTCTGTCTTTTGTCGTCCTCCACAGCGTTACTGGGGTACGAAACCGGCGCCCGCTCGCCCTTGATGCAACAGATGACTTTGCACCAGGACAAGCAGTTGGAGTCATTGTTGACTCAGTTGGACGACGCCCCGGGATCCGGCATGTACAATCTGGTGCTCACGGGCGCGCATGGCGCACCGCCTGCTCCCACTATGGAATCGCGGCCGCGGCTGGCGGTAAACGGGGAGCGGCTGGCGCAGGCGATCCAGAGCAAACTGATGCTGGGCGGTAACGGACATGTTGCCCGTTATCTGTATCCGTTCCTTTATCTCGATACGGAGGGCTTCGCGGCGCCGGAACTCTCGCGCCGGGCGGCGGGACGCGCGGCCCTGGACCAACCGGCCGTCGCGGCCTATTTCACCTCGGATGGCGAATGCTCCGTGCACGACGAATGGGAACGCCGCTTCCGCAACAGTTTTTATCCGGGGCGCGCGGGCGATGTGGTGCTGTCTTATCGGCCCGAATATATCGAGGATTACGGCAGCGGCCGCGGCATCTCCTACGGATCGCTATACGATTACGACATCAAGACGCCATTATGCTTTTACGGCGCACAATTCGGCCCGAGTGTCCTTGAATACCCGGTGGAAACCGTGGACATCGCGCCTACGCTGGCGCGCGCCTTGGGAGTGGCGCCACCCTCCTCGTCGATCGGCCGCGTGCTGGGCGAGGCGTTTGCGGGCGCCGCAAGAGCACCGTTTCCCGATACTGCGAAACCGCCCGCCGCGAAATCAAAATGAATGCCGATGGCGCACTCGCCACCACGCTTTGTGGCCTGCGCTTGCGCAATCCGGTTATCGCTGCATCCGGGACCTTCGCCTATGGCCTCGAATTTCAGAAACTGGTAAACCTGAACGGCCTGGGCGGCTTGGTGGTGAAAGGCCTTTCGCGGGAACCGATGGAGGGCAACGCGCCGCCCCGCGTCTGGGAAACTGCCGCCGGGATGCTCAACTCGATCGGGTTGCAGAACATCGGCGTGCGCGCTTTTGTGCGCGACAAACTGCCCGCCCTGGCCAAACTGGATACGGCCGTTTTCGCGAATGTTTTCGGCTACCAAACCGGGGACTACGTGGAGGTAGTGCGGATTTTGGAAGACCACGCGGGTCTCGCGGCTTACGAGTTGAACGTTTCCTGCCCAAACACGAGCCATGGAGGCATCTATTTTTCGAGCGACCCCGCGCTGCTAAGCGAAGTGGTGGCGGCAGTGAAGCGCGTGGCGCGGCGGCCGGTCGTGGTGAAGCTTTCACCCAATGTGAGCGCGATCGAGCCGCTGGCGCGTGCGGCCGAGGAGAGCGGCGCGGATGCGATCTCTCTGGTCAATACCTTTGTCGCGCTGGCGATCGATCCGTACACGCGCCGGCCGCGATTGGGTGGAGGGACGGGTGGACTCTCGGGTCCCGCCATCAAGCCGCTGGCGCTGCGCCTGGTTTTTCAGGCAGCACGCGCGGTGCGGATTCCGGTAATCGGATTGGGCGGCATCTCGAGCGGCACGGATGCGGCCGAATTTCTCATCGCCGGCGCAACCGCGGTACAGGTGGGCACGGCGACGTTCGCCGATCCGCGCGCGCCGGTGCGCATCGCGAGTGAGTTGGGGAGGTTTCTGCGGAGGGAGAAAATCGCGCAGGTCTCGCAGTTGGTCGGGAGCGTGAAGGCGTAAGTAACAGAAGGCGGCAAGCGGCTATTGCATGTGATACTGGTAGCCGGCTTTCGCAGCGCAGGCCTGGAAGGAGATCAACCGCCATCATGCGAAGAAGTAACGTAGCGCTCCGGTTACAGACTTCCCTGTTGGAGGAAGCGCGAAAAGTTGCGGGGCACGAAGGAGTGGCCCTCAATCAGTTTATTAATGTGGCAGTGGCAGAGAAACTTTCAGCGCTGCGGACGGAGGATTACTTTCGGGAAAGGGCCAGCCGCGCCAATCTTAGCAAAGCCAAACGCATTCTCAAGCGGGCGGGCAAGGCCAAGCCTCCTGTGGCTGGCGATGAGATCACCTAGCGGAACCGCCTGGCCCGCTGCAGCATCTGTCCCATTTCCGGAACACGCAGCACCGCAGTCGCGGCGAAATACGTGACACCGTAAACCCCCAGGATTGCAATGGCCGCCAGTCTCGCATTGAGATGTCCTATGGCCAGCTTCACTCCCCATCCCGCGGCGGCGGCAACGAGCGCGCCGATCCAGAGTTTCGCAGTGAGGACCGCCGGCAGCCCCGTCCGGCCAATGCGCCGGTTCAAGGTGTGCCGCAGCAACGAGAATTCCACCCAGCCCGCTACACCGGCCGACGCGGTTAATCCGGCTACACCCCAGCGCGGCTCGAGGCCGATCCATAGCGGCAAGGGTTTCGCGGCCAAATATCCGAGCGCCGTGGTGAGCGCAACGCGAATAACGGCAAAGCGCAGCGGCGTGCGGGTATCGCGCAACGCATAATATGTGGAAGAGTACAGGCGGCCCATGGTAGTTGCCAGCAACCCCACCGACGATCCCGCGAGAATGCCCCAAAGATAAATGCTATCGGCATGGTTGAATCGCCCGCTTTGAAACAGACCGGCGGTGATGACGTCGCCAAAAGCCAAAAACGCCATCGCTGAAGGAACGATGAAAAATGCGATGCGCCGCAAGCCTTCATCGAGCCGGAGGCGTAGCCGTGTATGCACTTCCGCCTGTTCGCCCAGCACGCTCGACATAGCCGGAAGTTCGGCCGCAGACACTGACATGCCGAACAGGCTCACCGGCAGCAGGTTGATCGTTTGCGCATTCACTAAAGCCGAGAAGGCGCTTTCCGGCAGCAGGCTGGAGAGCAGCGTATCCACATAACCGCTGATTTGTACGACGCCGCGGCTCACAAACACCGGGCCAAAGTTGCGCAGGACCTCGCGTATCTGCGCGGACCCGGTTTCGAGGCGAAACCGCAGGCGCTTCGCAAGCGCAAACACCGCCGGCAACTGGGCGGCAAACGTGAGGCCGCTGCCGATCACGGAGCCCCAGGCCAATATGACGGCAAAGCGATCGAGGTCCCAGCCACCGAAAAGCAGCAGCGTCGAGATCATGGCGGCATTCCAGATCACCGGAGCCGAGTACGAAAGCAAGAACTTGCGGTGGCTGTTCAGAATGCCCAGGCACCACGCCGACATCACCAACAGGCCCACGCCGGGGAAAAGAATGCGCACCAGGCGGATGGTCAGTTCACGCTTGGCGCCATGATAGCCGGGAGCGATCGCATCCATCAGCACCGGGGCAGACAACACGCCAACCACGATGAGCACCGCCATGGTGAGCGCCAGAATCGCGCCAACCGCCCCTGCCGTGCGTCCGGCTTCCTCTTCATCCTTCTCGGCAAGTAGCCGCGAATATACCGGGATGAAGGACGCCGAAAGCACGCCCTCCCCAAACAGATTTGCTAGAACATTCGGAATGCGGATAGCTGCAAGAAAGGCATCCGCCGCATCGGACAGGCCGAAATAATGATTAAAGACGCTTTGCCGGATAACGCCGGCGATCCGGCTGAGCAGGATGCCGGTTGCGACGAGGACCGCGTGGCGCCCGGATCCCGCTAAAGAAGTGCCGCGCCCCGTTCGCTCCACTAACCGAGCTTCTCCAAAACCGCCGCGGTGACCTCTTCGGTCCGGCTATTGCCGCCCAGATCCGCGGTGCGCACCTTGCCTTCCGCTAAGACCGCGGCCACGGCGGCCTCAATGTCGCGGGCTGCCCCCGCAACCTCCAGATGGTCGAGCATCATCGCCCCGGTAAGAAATGTGGCCAAAGGGTTCACGATTCCCTTGCCCGCGATATCGGGAGCCGACCCGTGCACCGGTTCGAACATGGAGGGATAGCGCCGTTCGGGATCGAGATTGGCGCTGGCGGCCAATCCCATGCTGCCGATAATTCCCGCCGCGAGATCGCTCAAAATATCACCAAACAGGTTGGAGGCCACCACCACATCGAAACTTTCGGGGCGGCGCACGAAATTCATAGCGGCGGCGTCCACCAGCAGCGTTTCCGTTTCGATATCCGGATACCGTGCGGCCACCTCCTGAAAGGTGCGGTCCCATAAAACCATGCTGTAACCTTGCGCGTTGGATTTCGTTACGGAGGTAACCCGCC
>JASIAM010000247.1 GCA_030041985.1 Bryobacteraceae bacterium
TGGAAGGAGCTTCCCACGAGGGGCAGCTTTCGCGCGAGGTGGGCGCCGATATCTACCAGCTCATCAAATTCAAACGGTCCAATCAGAACACCTGCATCAACCAGAAACCTATTGTCTATGTGGGACAGCGCGTGATCAAGGGTCAGGTTCTTGCCGATGGCCCGTGCACGGACCGCGGCGAATTGGCTCTGGGGCGCAATGTGCTGGTGGCCTTCATGCCCTGGCGCGGGTACAACTTTGAGGACGCCATCCTGGTCAGCGAAAAACTGGTCAAGGAGGATTACTACACTTCGATTCACATCGAAGAGTTCGAAATCGAAGCGCGCGACACCAAACTGGGTCCGGAAGAAATCACCCGCGATATCCCTAACATTGCCGATTCGTTCCTGCGCAACCTGGACGAAAGCGGTGTGATCCGCATCGGCGCCACGGTGAAACCTGGGGATATCCTGGTGGGCAAGGTCACTCCCAAGGGCGAAACCCAGCTCACTCCGGAAGAAAAGCTGCTGCGCGCCATCTTCGGCGAGAAGGCGGGCGACGTGAAGGACGCTTCGCTCTATTGCCCGCCGGGAATCGAAGGAACCATCGTTGATTGCAAGATCTTCTCCCGCAAAGGGCAGGAGAAAGACGAGCGTTCCAAGGCCATCGAAGAGTCGCAAATTCAGCGGCTGCAGCGCAATTTGCAGGATGAGATCCGCATCCTGACCGACGAGCGCGCCAAGCGGTTAAGCGGACTGCTCGAAGGTAAGAAGCTGCAAGCCGACCTGCATGACGAGAAGACCAACAAGCGGCTGCTCTCCAAGGACACCGAGCTCACGCGCGAACTGATCGAGAAGATGAAATCGCGCGATTTGAAACGCATGCGCCTGGCGAGCAAAGATCCGCGCCTGAATGAGCAGATCGACGAGATCGAAGAAATGACGTCTCGCCAGATCGCGGTGCTCGAAAAAATCACCGACGAAAAAATAGCTAAGCTGCGGAAGGGCGATGAGCTTCCTCCGGGGGTTATCAAGCTGGTGAAGGTCTATATCGCCATGAAGCGCAAGCTTTCGGTGGGCGATAAGATGGCGGGCCGCCACGGCAACAAAGGCGTGATCGCCCGCATCCTGCCCGACGAGGATATGCCGTACCTGCCGGATGGGACTCCGGTGGAGATCGTGCTGAATCCCCTGGGCGTGCCTTCCCGTATGAACGTGGGCCAGATTTTGGAGACCCACTTGGGATGGGCCGCCAAAGCGCTGGGCGTGGATTTTGCCACTCCGGTATTCGACGGCGCGACCGAGCGGGAAATCAAGAAAGCGCTGGCCGAATCGAAGCTTCCCTCCTCCGGCAAGACCATTCTGCATGACGGCATGACCGGCACGACCTTCGAGCAGCCGGTGACGGTGGGCTACATCTACATGCTGAAGCTCTCGCACCTGGTGGACGACAAGATTCACGCGCGTTCCATCGGGCCGTACTCTTTGATTACGCAGCAGCCGCTGGGCGGCAAGGCGCAATTCGGCGGACAGCGCTTTGGCGAAATGGAAGTCTGGGCACTCGAAGCCTACGGCGCCGCCTACATCCTGCAGGAACTGCTGACCGCCAAATCCGACGATGTTTATGGCCGCGCCAAAATCTACGAAGCCATTGTAAAAGGCGAGGCCGCAATCGAACCGGGCGTTCCGGAATCGTTCAACGTGCTGATCCGCGAGTTGCAATCGCTGTGCCTGGATGTCGAGTTGATGAAGAAGCCGCGCGAAGCGACGGATATGGCGCTGGCGGCGGACTAAAACAAGCTATCAGCGATCAGCCGTCAGCTATCAGCTAAACCCTAGCTGGAGCTGATGGCTGAAAGCTGACCGCTGAAAGCTTTCTTAGGAGGTTATTTTGAGATCCTCTCCTTACGATCGTGCAAATTTGATCGCGGATTTTGATTCGATCCGCATCTCTCTGGCCTCTCCGGAAAAAATCCGGAGCTGGTCGCACGGCGAAGTCACCAAGCCGGAGACCATCAATTACCGGACATTCAAGCCGGAGCGTGACGGGCTTTTCTGCGCGCGAATTTTTGGTCCGACGCAGGATTGGGAGTGCTTGTGCGGCAAGTACAAGCGCATGAAACACCGCGGCGTGATCTGCGATAAATGCGGGGTGGAAGTCACGCTGGCGCGCGTGCGGCGCGAGCGGTTGGGGCATATCGAACTGGCCAGCCCCTGCTCGCATGTGTGGTTTTTCAAAGGCCTGCCCAGCCGCATTGGCCACCTGCTGGATATTACGCTCCGCGAACTGGAGCGCGTTCTCTATTTTGAGGCGTTTGTGGTGGTCGAACCGGGTGAAGTTCCCGGTTTGAGCAGAGGCGAGGTGATCACCGACGAGCGCAAACGCCAGCTCGACCAGGAGCACCCGGGCAAATACGTCGCCATGATGGGCGCCGAAGGCATCAAAGAGCTGCTCAAAAAGGTGGACGTTGAATCGCTCAGCGAAGAAATTCGCGAACGTATGCGGACTGAGACGTCGCAGCAGAAAAAACTGAAGTATGCCAAACGGCTGCGCGTGGTGGAATCCTTCCGCAAATCCGGCAATAAGCCGGAGTGGATGATTCTCGATGTGATTCCGGTGATTCCGCCCGAGTTGCGTCCGCTGGTGCCTCTCGATGGCGGGCGCTTTGCCACCTCCGATCTGAACGACCTGTACCGCCGCGTCATCAACCGCAACAACCGGTTGAAAAAGCTGATGGAGCTGCACGCTCCCGATGTGATCGTGCGTAACGAGAAGCGCATGCTGCAGGAAGCTGTGGATGCGCTGTTCGATAACGGCCGCCGCGGCCGCGTGCTGCGCGGCGCCAACAACCGCCCGCTGAAATCGCTCTCCGATACGTTGAAGGGCAAGCAGGGCCGTTTCCGCCAGAACCTGCTCGGCAAGCGCGTGGATTATTCCGGCCGCTCGGTGATTGTGGTCGGTCCCGATCTGCGGCTGAACCAGTGCGGGCTTCCCAAGAAAATGGCGCTCGAGCTGTTCAAGCCGTTCATCTATCATCGCCTCGAGCAGAGGGGCCACTGCACCACCATCAAGCAGGCCAAAGAACTGGTGGAGCAGCAGGACCCGGTGGTGTGGGACATCCTTGAAGAAGTCATCAAAGACCACCCCATTCTGCTGAACCGCGCCCCTACGCTGCACCGCCTGGGTATTCAGGCGTTCGAGCCGGTACTGGTGGAAGGCAAGGCCATTAAGATTCACCCGCTGGTGTGCACGGCTTTCAACGCCGATTTCGATGGCGACCAGATGGCCGTGCATATTCCGCTATCGCCCGAAGCGCAGATCGAAGCCGCCACGCTGATGCTTTCCGCGAACAATATTCTTTCGCCGGCGCACGGCGGCCCCATCACCATACCGACGCAGGACATGGTGCTGGGCTGCTATTACTTGACCAAAGCGCGCCCCGGCGCTAAAGGCGAAGGGCGCACGTTCGCCTCTACCGACGACGTGTTGATCGCGCTCGAAATGGGTGAAGTGGAAACGCTCACGCCCATCAAGCTGCGCTACACCGGCCGCGTGATCGACCTGGTACACGCCTTCGATAGCCAGAACGTGCTGCACACCGAGCCGATCGAGTTCAACAAGCAGTACATGGAAACCACCGTTGGCCGCGTGATTCTGAACGACCACCTGCCGCCCGATCTGCCCTTCATCAACGGCTTGCTCAAGAAGAAGGGCCTGGGACAGCTCGTCAATTACTGCTATCTGAAATTCGGCCTGCAGACAACCGTGCAGATGCTGGATGAGATCAAGGCGCTTGGCTTCCTGTATGCCACCCGCGCGGGTATTTCGATCGGCATCGACGACATGGTGGTGCCCGGCGAAAAGCGGGCCCTGGTTACGGAAGCGGAACGTGAGGTGGTGGCCGTCGAAAACCAGTATCAGGATGGCGCCATCACGCACGGCGAGCGCTACAACAAGATCATCGAAATCTGGTCGAAAGTCACCGAACGGGTTTCCGATGAAATGTTTCAGGCGATGGAAGAGGACGACCGCACGGGCCGCTACCTGAACCCCATTTACATCATGGCCGACTCCGGCGCGCGCGGATCGAAACAGCAGATCCGCCAGCTCTCCGGTATGCGCGGCTTGATGGCGAAGCCTTCCGGCGAAATCATCGAGACGCCTATCACCGCCAATTTCCGCGAAGGCCTGAACGTGCTGCAATACTTCATCTCTACGCACGGCGCACGCAAGGGTTTGGCGGATACGGCTTTGAAAACGGCTGATTCCGGGTACCTGACGCGGCGCCTGGTGGACGTGGCGCAGGACGTGATCGTGACTGAAAACGACTGCGGCACCACGGAAGGCATTTACGTCGAGCCGATCATCGAATCCGGCGAAATCATCGAGCCGCTGCGCGACCGCATCGTGGGCCGCGTGGCTCTGGAAGACCAGAAGGATTACGAAGGCAACGTGATTGTCGGCGTGAACCAGGAGATCACCGAAGACCTGGCGGCGGCGATTCAGGCGGCCGGTATCGAGCGCGTGAAGATCCGCTCGGTGCTGACCTGCGAATCGAAACGCGGCGTATGCGTGGCGTGCTACGGCCGCAACCTGGCGACGGGACGCCTGGTGGAGCGCGGCGAAGCGGTGGGTGTAATTGCAGCCCAATCCATCGGCGAACCGGGCACGCAGTTGACGATGCGTACCTTCCACATCGGCGGAACGGCTACCGGCGGGCGCGAGCAATCCACGCAGGATGCCAAGTCCGACGGTTTCGCCCGCTACATCGGCATTCAAACCGTGCGCAGCAAGAACGGCGACCTCATCGCCATGAACCGCAACGGCATCATGGCCGTGGTCGATGAGAAGGGGCGCGAAAAGGAACGCTACCCCGTAGTCTATGGCGCGCGTGTGCTGCCGGAAGACGGAGCCCCCGTGAAGAGCAACCAGATCCTGCTCGAGTGGGATCCGTACACCTTCTCAATCCTTACGGAGGTGAGCGGCACCGTGCACTTCCGCGACCTGATCGACGGGCAAACGCTGCAGGAGCAGGTCGACGAAGTGACGGGTATGTCGCAACTGGTGGTGACCGATTCACCGGACGAGAAGCGGCAACCGACCCTGGAAGTGCGGCCGGAGCCGGCCGGCCGCGGCGATCGCAAGAAATACCTCATGCCGACGCACGCCCACCTGATGGTGCGCGATGGCGAGGAAGTGCACGCGGGCGATGTCCTCGCAAAAATCCCGCGGGAAACCACCAAGACCAAAGACATTACCGGCGGCCTGCCGCGCGTGGTGGAACTGTTCGAAGCGCGCAAACCGCGCGAGACGGCCATCATTGCCGAGATCAACGGTCAGGTGAAATACGGCGAAATCACCAAGGGGCAACGCAAGATCTTCGTCGTCGGCGATGACGGCGAGCAGCGCGAATATTCGCTGCCCCGCGGCGTTCACATCAACGTTCAGGAGGGCGAGCGCGTCAGAGCCGGCGAGCCGCTCATGGACGGCCCGCGCAATCCGCATGACATCCTGGATGTGCTCGGCGAAAAGGAGCTGCAAAAGTACCTGGTCAACGAGATTCAGGAGGTCTACCGGCTGCAGGGCGTCAACATCAACGACAAGCATCTCGAAACCATCGTCCGCCAGATGATGCGCTGGGTGCGGATCGAGGACATTGGCGACACCGAATTCCTTCCGGATGAGGTGGTCGACAAGTTCAAGTTCCGCGCCGAAAACCAACGCATTCTGGAAGCGCGCGGAGAGGTGGATGGAGCTGCGGGCGGCGGGCGCCCGGCGCAGGGCAAGGCAGTGCTGCTGGGCATTACCAAGGCCTCGCTTTCCACCGATTCGTTTATCTCGGCAGCGTCGTTCCAAGAGACCACGCGCGTGCTCACCGAAGCCGCTATCAACGGCAAGGTGGATTACCTGCGCGGTTTGAAGGAAAACGTGATCATGGGCCGGCTGGTTCCGGCCGGCACCGGCATGGAGTACTACCGGCAGGTGAAGATAGCCGGCGAGGACGTGGTGGAAGAGCCAATCGCAGAACCGACGCTCGAAGCCATCCCCGGCTACGACGAAGAGACCCGCTTGCAATATGCCGGCGGCCTCCCCGAAGACCATACCGGCGAAGAATCGCTGGCGGAGTAACGCTAACTCCAATCAGACCGCTGGCGCGCAGGCGTGCCGGCGGTTTGGTTTGTGGGGTGGGCCGTGAATGAGATCATTTTCATCGTCACCGAGCCACCCGAGGGAGGCTACTCTGCGGAGGCACGTGGCCATTCCATCTATACGGTTGCCGATAGTCTGCGGGAATTGAACGAAATTGGTCAAGGACGCGGTAGTCGCTGCAATATTCTTATAAGCTGGTGGACGTCCGCGAGTTGGACGGACGGCGGCTGCTCGGAGAAACGGGGAACCGCTCTGAAGCGGTTAATCATCCTATCCGGATTACGAGCCCTGGGGCCATTAGTAAAGGAGGAAGCGAATAAGATGCCGATTCTCACCGATATCCGGGAGCACTACCTTTATCAGGACGGTGTCGCGCAAGGCGTTCAGCAAGGCGAATTGACTGTCCTTCGCCGCCTGATCCAAAAGCGTTTCGGCTCCATTCCTGCTTCGGTGCAAGAACGGCTCCGACAGCTCTCAGCGCAAGAACTGGAAGATTTGAGCGTCCGCCTCCTGGACGCCAAGACGATCGAGGAGTTGCTCGGCTAGGAAACTCCGCAGGGAGACGTGTTTTCCGCTTCAGTGGGTCCTATCCGTGCATCCTAGGAAGTACAGAAGTACGTCGGACGGAAAGAGACGTTCCGTGCGATATTAAGAGGAAATCCATGCTTCTGCTGGGGGCTTTCTGCGAAAATCGTGGCTGACTGGCTATCTCATCGTGCTCGCGCTGGGCACGTCCGCGCTCACCTCGGAATTGGCTTTTGTCGTCTTTAACCCCGACAATTGGGTGGATGGCCGCACACCGGCGGATTGGCACGTCAAAGTGAACCACGGACGGCCGCAGATTGATTCCTGTACCGACGGTAGCTGCCGCTGCGTGCGGCTCAGAAGCGTTGATTCCTCGTTCGCTCTGGAGCGGGAAACAGACGTCGATCCCTACAAAGCGCGCTATCTGAGCTGGCGCTGGAAAGTTACCCAATTGCCCATGGGGGGCAATTTCCGCCGCCCTGCGACCGACGACCAAGCCGCCCAGGTTCTGGTTGCGTTTGCCGACCGCCACATTCTGTCGTACATTTGGGATTCCACCGCTCCCAAAGGCACTATGGAAAGCTCGAGTTCGATTCCCTTGCTCCACATCTTCGCAATCGTTTGCGAATCAGGCACGGCCGAGGCCGGAAAATGGCTTCGCGAAGTGCGGGACGTGGCGGCAGATTACGAGCGAGCTTATGGCAAGCCGGCGCCTCACATTAAAGGTTTGCGCCTGCAGATCAATTCCCAACATACCGGCAGTTCCGCCGAGAGCTATTTCGAGGAAGTTGCCTTTCGCAATCAACAGCCGAATTGACGCGCAACCATGAGAGCGCAGGAACAGAAGCGCCCTGAGGCTCGGGGCGTCACGGCTGGTAGCCCGCTGTGGGAGCTGCTGTGGCCGGTAGACAAGCTGATCCTGGCATTCTATAGCCTGGCGCTGATTCTGGTTGCGATCTGCTGGCGTTCCATCCCTTTGGCGCCCGCGCTGGCAGCCTTCCATATAGCCGGTGCCGCGATTTTACTATTCGAAATCCGGTTTCCCAACCGTACCTCCTGGTTTTTTCGGAACTGGTATCCGGTGATCTACGTCGCATTCTGTTTCCGGGAGATGAACTATCTGGCTCCGGCGGTGCGTCACACCAATCTGGATCAGTGGCTGGCCGGGCTCGATTACGCCTTCTGGCACGCCAATCCTACTGTTTGGCTGGAGCGGATCGAATCCCGCTGGCTGACTGAATATTTGCAGATCATCTATACGCTCTTTGTGCCGGCGGTGCTGCTGGTCGCTTTTCTGTTGTGGAGACAGCGAAAATATGCAGAGTTCCAGTATTACGCATTCCTGGTCGCGCTGGGTTTTTTGGTTTCCTATGCCGGTTATTTAATCGTTCCGGCGCGTGGGCCGCGCTTTCTATTGCAGCACTTACAACACATTCCATTGCAGGGCCTATGGTTGTTCGGGAGGCTGCAAGGAGGACTGGACCGCCTGGAGTCGGTCGCCTACGATTGCTTCCCGAGCGGGCATACGGAGCTAACCATCCTGGCATGGTGGAACTCGCGCACCGTCAGAAATTCCCTATTCTGGCCTTATTTTGCCTACACTTCGAGCATCATTTTTGCTACAGTTTATCTTCGATACCACTACACGATCGATGTGCTGGCTGGGGCAGCGATAGCGGCCATTCTCCTTGTGGCCACCCCCAGCCTTTACCGGAATCTGAAACACAAAGGGGCGTAACGCTTGGGAGGGATCGAGGTTGTTGCAGCGGACAAAGCGAACGCGGCGCTAAAGGACTTCATCGAACTGCCCTACAGTTTGTATCGCCCCTATCCACATTGGGTTCCGCCCTTGCGGATTGCGGTCAGAGACCTGCTTAACCGCGAAAAGCATCCGTTCTATAAAGACGCGGAAGCTGAGTTTTTTCTCGCTCGCCAGGGTGGACGTATTGTAGGCCGCGTGGCCGCGATCCTGGACCGCGCGCACAACCGGTTTCACGACGAAAATGCCGGATTTTTTGGCTTCTTTGAGTGCGTGGATGATGTGGCGGTGGCCGAGGCCCTACTGACTGCGGCGCGCCGCTGGGTCGTTGAACGCGGCGCCAAGTTCCTGCGCGGTCCGGTTAATCCTTCGACCAATTACGAGTGCGGCATTCTCGTTGACGGCTTCGATAGCGACCCAATGGTGATGATGACGTACAATCCGCCGTACTATCCGGTGTTGCTGGAACGCGTGGGATTGCATAAAGTGAAGGATTTGCTTGCTTACGAAAGCACGTCGGAGAAAGTCCAATTGGAGAAAATCGAGCGGGCCTCCCAGCGCGTGCTGGCCAAGCATGGAGTACGCGTGCGCCCGATCGAGATGAAGAGGTTCGATGCCGAGGTGGATGGAGTTTGGCAAGTGTACGCCTCGGCCTGGAGCCGCAACTGGGGTTTCGTGCCCATGTCAAAAGAAGAATTCGTTCTGATGGGCAAAGACATGAAGCAGATTCTCAAGCCCGACCTGGTGCTCATCGGAGAAGCGGGCGGCCGGATGATCGGCTTTGCCCTGGCTCTTCCGGATGTTAACCAGGCGCTCAAGCCCGCCAAAGGCCGCCTGTTTCCGACGGGGTTGGTCAAGATTCTCTACCATCAGCGCGGGATTAAGAGCGTCCGCGTTCTGGCCCTAGGGGTGGTGCCGGAACACCGGGCCTCGGGTATAGCGGCCGCTTTTTATGCGACGCTGGTGCGGAACGCACGAAAGCTGGGCTACGGCCCGTGCGAAATGTCCTGGATTTTGGAGGACAATGTCCTGATGAATCGCTCGCTTGAGGTGATGGGTGCGAAGCGGTACAAGACCTACCGAATTTACGAATGGAGTTGAGGAGCATGCGCTTACCGAGTACCGAAATCGCCGGCAGGAAGAAGAGCAGCGAGTCTAACGATATCTTCGAAAAGTGCCGCCGGTTCACTCGTCCGGGGGATCTCCAGGCTGCCGGGCTGTACATGTACTTCGAGGTGTTCGGCGAGCGCGAAGGCTGCGAGGCCGGCGAAGCCCGTCTCGGCAAGCGCAAGGTGCTGATGTTCGGATCGAACGATTATCTCGATCTGATCACGCATCCGAAGGTGAAGGAAGCGGCGGCGCAGGCCATTCGCAAGTATGGCAGCGGGTGCAGCGGTTCGCGCCTCTTAAACGGCACACTCGATCTTCATATAAAGCTCGAATCCGAACTGGCAGCCTTTGCGCATAAGGAATCCGCCGTTATTTTCGGGACCGGTTTCCAGGCCAACTACGCCACGCTCTCCGCGCTTACCGAAAAGGGCGATGTAATGGTTTGCGATCACAACCTGCACGCCAGCCTGGTGGAGGGCGCGCTGCGTTCCCCGGCGCGGACGCTGCGGTTCCGCCACAACGACCTGGACCATCTGGAACGCTGCCTTGAAAACTGCTCGCCCGAAGAAAAGATCCTGCTGGTGTCAGAAGGCGTGTTCAGCATGGAGGGCGATGTTGCGGATCTGAGAGGGATCCTGAAGCTGGCGAAACCATTCGGCGCGCGCGTTTACGTGGATGAAGCGCATGGCATTGGCGTATTGGGCGCAACCGGCGCGGGCGCGGCGGAGCATCTGGGCGTGCTGGACGAGATTGACATCGTGATGGGCACGTTCAGCAAATCGCTGGCTTCCGTAGGGGGCTTCATTGCGGGTGACCGCTCGGTGGTGGATTACCTCAAACACACCGCGCGGCCTTTCGTATTTTCGGCGAGCCTGCCGGCGGCTTCTGTGGCGGCTGTCGCCGCGGCTCTGCAGATCATGAAAAAGGAACCCGAACGCCGCAATCACCTCATACGGATCGCCAATCTTTTGCGGCAGGAACTCAGTGACCGCGGCTTCCGCGTGCTGCCTGGAGAGACAGCCATTGTTCCGGTGGTGATTGAGGAGGAGATGGACTTGTGCCGCTTGTGCAAAGCGCTGCTCGAAGACGGCATCTACATCAATCCTGTGCTACGTCCGGCCGCCGCGCAGAACCTGCTGCGCATCTCCTGCACCGCGGCCCATACCGAGAAGCACGTGGACCGGCTGATCACCACGCTGCTCAAGCACACACGCGCGCTGGGGATTGAAGCGTAAGGTAAAAGGCTCCCGCGGATATACAATGGCGTTTGGTATATCCTGATGCGCGTCGCAAGATGGGGTAACAGCTTTGCGGTACGCCTTCCTAGCACAGTCGTGGAGGCCCTGGACCTTAAGGAAGGCGACGAAATTGAAATCACGATCGCAGGGAAGCGAGACTTCAAAGTTGCGCGTGATCGTTCCAGGGACAGAGCCATGGAGATCATCCGGCGTCTATCCCGCCCTTTACCTCCTGGCTTCAAATTTGATCGCCAAGAAGCCAATGAACGGTGAGCCGGTCTTCGACACAAACGTTCTGATCTAATGCGTTTGCCCAGGAGGACCTCCGAAGCCAGGTAGCCAGAGGTCTTTTGCAGCGGGCCGCTGACGCTGGAAATCCATGACCGGGCGCCGCACATCGCAAAGAGATACGGCTATCGAATTTATGACGCGCTGATGATCGCGGCTGCGCTCGCGGCCGGCTCAGGGACGCTCTACACGGAAGACCTCCAGAACGGTCAACGAATAGAAGATATTATGATCTCGAATCCGTTTTCAGGTGGCGGCCGCAAGCTCTGATCTCACCCCCCGCCTTGCAATCTACACTTAAGGGAAGGCTCGAAAGACTGATTGAGGTGCCGCTTATGGAATCTCTGCTGCAAGATCTGAAGCAGTCACTGCGTGGTTTTCGCCGCACTCCAGGTTTTACAGCAACCGCTGTGGCAGCGCTGGCGCTGGGGATCGGCGCTAATGTTGCCATCTTTTCGGTAGTCAATGCGGTTTTGCTGAAGCCGTTTGCGGCGCCGCAGCCCGATCGCGTGGTGGTGTTTCTCGCGACCAATAAGATGGGCGTCGGCGCGTTCGCTTCGGACATCAAGTTCAATCTGTGGCGGCAACAAACCAGCGTGTTTCAGGATGTCTCCGGTTACCAGGGCGCCACAAGCAATGTAACCAGCGTCGATCCGCCGCAGCGAGCGACTACCATGATTGTTACCGGAGATTACTTTCGGCTCTTCGGACTGCCGCTCGCGCAGGGCCGCACTTTCTCTGCGGAAGAAGAGCGGCCCAACGGCCAGCAGGCCGTAATCCTGGGCAATGCATTTTGGAAGCGAGCCTTTGGCGCTGATCCCGCGATTGTGGGCAAATCTATTGCACTGGGCAAGGTTTCCTACGAAATCATTGGCGTGATGGCGGACGGCATTCGGGTTGAGAACTCCGAACCGCCCGATCTCTGGTTACCGTTCCCGATTGACCCCAACAGCAATAACCAGGTGCATTATTTCCAGGCGGTGGGGCGCCTCAAGCCCGGCGTGACCTTGGAACAGGTCAATGCGCAATTGCAGCTCACTACGCAGGAGTTTCGCCGCAAATATCCGAATGGACTCTCGACCAGCCGCGGCGACGTGTTCAGCGTCCAGCCGCTGCGGGATTTCATTGTCAAAGACGTGCGTTTATCGCTGCTGACGCTGGCCGGGGCGGTCGGTTTCGTTTTGTTAATTGCGTGCGCGAATGCCGCTAATCTTCTACTGATCAGGGCTGCCGGTCGCCGCCGCGAAATTGCGGTCCGCGTGGCCGTGGGCGCGTCACGTGGAAGAATCATGCGCCAGCTTCTGACGGAGAGTGCGCTGCTTTCCGCCGCGGGCGCGGTGTGCGGCCTGGGATTGGGATCTGCCGGAATTCGTTTTCTGCTCTCCGCGAATGCCGTCAATCTTCCCCGGCTCGGTGTAAATGGTGCAAATGTGGCGATTGACTGGAGGGTTCTGGCCTTCACTCTTCTGGCAACGGTGGTCACTGCTTTGCTCTTTGGCGCTTTTCCCGCGCTGCGGGCCTCGCGTGCCGACCTCAATTCCGATCTGAAAGAAGCTGCCGGGCACAATATTGGCGGATTCCGGCGCGACCGCATTCGCTCTCTGCTGGCCGTCAGCGAAATGAGCCTCGCCATACTTTTATTGATCGGCGCAACCCTCCTCATCAGAACTCTGATCGCCTTGCGAGCCGTCAACCCGGGATTCGATCCGAGCCACGTCGTGACCACGCGCGTTACGATGGACCCGGCAATCGTTAGAGCATCCGGAGTAGACCAAATCGCGGCTGATGTGACTCGCCGTGTAAGTGCCCTCCCTGGGGTAGAGTCTGCGGCGCTTACTAATCTGGTGCCACTGGACGGTACCTTTAATAGCCTTACTATTATTATTCTGGGAAGGCCCCTTACCGGTCTCGCGCACGGAAACGCCCGCTGGATGATAGTTTCGCCCGGTTATTTCGATGTGCTGAAGGTTCCCCTCACGCGGGGACGACTCTTCGCGGATGCCGACCGGCTCGGTGCTCCGCCCGTCGCAATCGTCAATCAAGCCATGGCACGCCAGTTCTGGCCCAACGGCGATCCACTTAACGAGCGCCTCGTCATCGGGAGAGGGCTTGGCCAGAATTTTGAAGAGCCGGAGCGCGAGGTGGTCGGGATTGTGGGTGACACCCGCGATGACTTCCTGGGGCTGAATCCTTTGCCGGCGGTGTTTGTCCCATTGGCCCAACGGCGGCCCACCGACCGCGCGATGGGGGTATCGCTATTAGCGCGTACGCGAGGAGGCAGCCCCGATGCGGCGATTCAGCGCGAGTTGCGCAAGGCTACCGGACTGCCCGTGCCTCCTCTCCGTTCCATGCCCGAAATTGTGACGCAATCCACCGCGCGGCAGCAATTCAACATGGTGCTCATGAGCATTTTTGCGGGGCTGGCGCTGATCCTCGCCGCCATTGGAATTTATGGCTCGATGGCATATTCAGTAGAACAGCGGACACCGGAAATCGGAATCCGTATGGCCTTGGGAGCGCGAGCGAGCGATGTGCGCAGGATGATCGTTTCCCACGGTTTACGCCTGGCGCTCATGGGAGCGCTAGTTGGCGTGGCGGCGGCATTTGGCCTGACGCGGCTGATTGCCAGTTTCCTATTTGGCGTCCGCGCGTGGGACCCAGTGGCATTTATTTTGGCGCCCGTGCTGCTCATTGGCGTCGCCGCGGCGGCGGTGTGGCTGCCGGCGCTCAGAGCCAGCCGCATCGATCCCATCCGGGCACTGCGGTACGAATAAAATGCGGGCAGGAGCTATCATTCGAGTGCCGGTCCGCCTGGGCTTACGGCCCGTAAAGCGCGCTCGGGCCACAAACTGGCCACCGCTTTGAGAGGTCTACACTGTTGGTATGGCGGTAGCACGATACATCTATTGGCGTGATGGTGCTCAATGGCTCGGTTGCTTCGAGGAGTACCCCGACTACCGGAGTCAAGGCGAGAGCCTCGAAGACTTGCAGGAGCACTTGAAGGAGCTGTACGGAGATCTCACTAGCGGAGAAATTCCAGGGGTACGGGCCTATCGGCGTTAATCGGTGTTCCTCTGTGGCCATATTTATCGCTCACAGCAAGATCAGCCCCTTCCGCAGCCCGATAGCTACCGCTTCGGCGCGGCTGGCTGCGTTTAGCTTCGTCAGGATCGAAGCGACGTGAAATTTGGCGGTGTGTTCGGAGATGCCTAGTTTCCAGGCGATCGCTTTGTTAGCGTCGCCTTCCGCCATCATGCGCAACACCTCGAGTTCGCGCGGCGTGAGCACGGCGGTTTCAGTGGCCGGCGGGGCGGCAAAAGATGCTGCGACCGGAGTCGATAACAGGCCTTCCAGGTCGTGAGGATCGAGGACAGCCAAGCCGTTGGCGGCAGCGGCGACCGCGGAAAGAATCTCGCCCGGCGAAGCGTCGCGCGACAGAACGGCACGTACCCCGGCACGCAGGACATCGCGGTTCCAGGCGGGCTGCGCGTCACTTGAGAGCAGCACGACCGGAGGCGTGAAACCGTCCGCTGAGGGGGCCAGATCTTCCAGAGGCACCGCGGCCAGAATCACGTCCGGTTGCAGCGCGTCCAGCGAGGCGAGATCCGGGAAGGAGCCGGCCAGGTCGATTTCGGGATCGGACCGGGCCAGCGCTTCCAGGCCTGCACGCACCACCGCCGAGGTCGCTGCGATGGCCAGGCGGATCACGCCGCCTCCGCCCCGGCTTGCCGCGGCGCACGGATTTGCACCACGGCTTCGCGAACGTGGCTGCGATCGCCGCGCAGAAACGCGAAGCGCACCACTGGTGCACCGGAATCGAGTGCGTCATGCAGCGTATTCATGGACTCCAGCGGCCGCCCGTCAACACCCACCAGGATGTCGCCGACTCGCAAGGAAGCCGTTGCGGCCGCGCCTTCGCGTTCCACTTCGAGAATGAGCAGGCCCCAGTGGCGGCCGTCGTATGCCACGGGGCGCAGGGCAACACCGAGCCGTGGGCGGGCACCGCGGCACAGAAATTGCAGGATATCCCGCGACGGCACGGCAGCGCCCAAGCCGTTCACGATGGCGGTATTGATACCGATCACGTGGCCCTGCGCGTTGGCCAGCGGCCCTCCGGAATTACCGGGCGCGAGGCGCGCCGTAGCGCGTACCCAGTCCTGCGCGCCCATGCCGGGAAGCGCGCCGATGGAGTGAATCACGCCTGTACTCACGGCGCCCGCAAAACCGAGCGGGTTCCCCACGGCGATTGCCAGCTCGCCCGGCCGTAACGCCGTGGAATCGCCGGCTGTGGCCGCAGCCAGGCCGTTCGATTCGATTCGCAGCGCGGCCAGATCGCGGCGCGGATCATACGCGGTTACGCGCGCTTCGAACCGGTGCCCGTCCCACAATTCCACTTCCGGACGCGTGGAACGCGCCACGTGGGCATTGGTAAGGATCAAACCATCGGCGGACCAGATGACGCCAGATGCGCCGCCGCCCTCGCGCCCACCG
>JASIAM010000248.1 GCA_030041985.1 Bryobacteraceae bacterium
CAACGAGTTCCACGGCTCGGCTTATGAGTTTTTGCGCAATAGCGCTCTCGACGCGCGCAACTTCTTCGACGGCTCCTCGGTGCCGGCGTTCCGGCAAAACCAATTCGGCGGCAGCCTGGGCGGTCCGATTAAAAAGGACAAGCTGTTCTTTTTTGTCAATGACGAGGAACTGCGAAAGTCCCAGGGTCAGACCGCAATTGCCCTGGTTCCGAGCGCCGCGGTGCACCAGGGAATCGTGAACGGAGTGAGCGTGCCGATCAATCCCGCCATTGCACCGCTTTTGGCGCTCTATCCGATGCCAACCACATCCTTAGGCGCGACTGTCGGTTCAATTCCAGAGGTGGATAGCACGGTAGGCAACGAAAATTACCTGCTCGCGCGGGTTGATTATACGCTGTCGGCCAAGGATTCCGTGTTCGTGCGCTATGTGCGGGACTCCGGAAATATCGTGTACCCGTTTCTTGGTTCGCCAGTGCCCCCGAGATGGCCGGAAGTCGGCAACACGCATAACCAGTTCGCGACCATTGAAGAGCGGCACGTGATTTCCCCCACCATCATCAACCTGTTGCGCTTCAGCTTCACCCGGACCTTCGAATCGGATGTAGAACAAAACCCGAATCCGATTTCCGCGCTGGACTTTTTTCCGGTGCGCGGCCAGAACGGCGGAGTGAACATTACCGGCATGTCTTCGCTCGGGACGAGCATCTACGCACCGCTCGTGGAAGCGCAAAACAAGTTCCCTCTCGCGGATGACGTTTTCTGGTCCCATGGGTCCCACAGCTTCCGCTTCGGCGCAGTCCTCAACCGCGTGCAGAGCAACTTCATGCAACAAGGGTGGTGGGGCGGTTTTTATACTTTTCCCAGCATCACCGCTTTCCTCGAAGGCACGCCCAGCCTCTTCCAGGGGCCGGAGCCAGGGCTGACGGACTCGTCTCGCGATTTCCGCGAAATCGATGCGGCCGGATATATCCAGGACGAATGGAAAGTAGTGCCCAGGTTAACGCTAAACATCGGACTCCGGTATGAGTTCGTGTCCAACCCGACCACGGACCTGCAGCCGCTCGAAACTCTGATCAATCCTCCTTTCGGAACGTTCCAGCGGGTTCCCCACGTGTTCGCATCCAATCCCTCGCTGCATAACTTTGACCCCCGCGTGGGCATTGCTTACGATCCCTTCGGCGATCACAAAACGTCCATCCGCACGGGGTTTGGAATCTTCTATGACCCGATCGAGGCGCGCAGCTATGCCTCGGGCTACTATTTCAATCCTCCGTACGCGCTCGCCTTCGTTCCCCTCCCCCAGTTTCCGAATCCTTTCCCCGGCGCGCTGCCGCCGCCCGCACAGCTCGTGGGAGTGGACTACCACACCACCCAAAGTCCGCATATGTATCAGTGGAATTTCAATATTCAGCGGCAACTCACAGGGTCCACTTCTCTAACGGTCGGTTATGTCGGATCGCGGGGCCTGCACCTGTATGCCGCCCGCGATATCAATCCCGTGCTGCCCACCGTGGAGAATGGCGTCGACGTGTTTGGTGTTCCCGCGGGGACAACCAAGATTGGCATCACCAGCAACCCGCGCCTCAATCCGGCCGGTTCCGCTTTGAGCAGCGAAGCACCGGTTGGCGACTCTGATTACCACTCCTTGCAAGTGGGCTTGAACCGGCGATTTGCGCAGGGCCTGCAATCGCAGCTTTCCTACACGTGGTCGAAATGCATGGACGATGCTTCGGGCACGTACGGTTTGGAAGGGGGCATACCGTGGTCCGATCCGCTGGACGGGTCCTTTGATCGCGGGCGGTGCCTGTTTGACCGGCCGCAGGTCTTCCGGCTGAGCGGAGTTTACGCGTTTCCGTTCCAGAAGAATATTCTGGTGAAAGGATGGCAGCTCACCGGCTCACTGACCGCGCAGAGCGGTTCGCCCTGGAACGTGACCGTGGGATTCGACCAGGCCGGCAATGTGATCACCGGCAGCGAGCGGCCGGACGTGGTGTTACCGGCAAATAAAATCATTCAGGGCGACGTGAATCAGTGGGCCAACCCAGCCGCGTTCGCGCTCCCCGCGCCCGGCACACTGGGCGATCTGCAAAGAGACCTGCTGCGCGGTCCCGGCATCGTGGACTTCGATTTCTCGGTGATCAAAGAAACGCCTCTGAAGGAACAAGCCAAGCTTCAGTTCCGCGCCGAATTCTTCAACGTGCTCAACCACCCCAATTTCTCGCTGCCCAATGCGAGCGCGTTTGTCCAGGGGGCGGACGGCACCGGCTCGCCGAACCCGACCTTCGGCCAGATCACCTCGACCACCACGTCGTCGCGGCAGATTCAGTTTGCCCTGAAGCTGCTCTTCTAATCCGGGCGCGGCCTGATCCGCTGGCCGGCTTCGCGCCAAGATTTGCTTTCCGGTTGCCCCAAAATTTCGCACCCTTGCAACTCAGAAGAGAGATTCCACATCTTCAAGGAAGACTGGGAGGTGAACAACATGGCCGATCTTGCTCCGGCGCCGGAGAAGACCGAAACTCCGGCGAGACTCAGATCGCGCAGAGCGCGGCGCACGTGGGTGCGCTGGGCGGTGCTGCTGGTGATGCTCTTTTTTGTGGGCATTGCCGGCTATCGCCTCTGGGCACATTTCAGCAGCTTTGAATCAACTGACGACGCCCAGGTGGATGGACACATTCTGGCGATCAGCGCGCGCATCAGCGGTCACGTCACAGACGTGACCGTCGAAGACGCCCGCTTTGTGAAGGCTGGCGACGTGCTCGTGCGCATCGACCCCAAGGACTATGAGGTGGCGGTGTCGCAGGCGGTCGCGGACTTGGACAATGCGGAGGCGACACTCCTCAGCTCGCGGACGGACGTGCCGATCACCGGAACCACGACCAACAGCCAGTTGAAAACCGCGCAATCGGGACGAGCGGATGCCGTCGCCGCTCTGGTGGGCGCACAGCGCCAGTTGGGCGCCGCGCGCGCGCGCCTGGAAACCGCCCAGGCGCAGGTGCTCGAAGAGCAGGCCAACCTGAAGAAGGCCACTGACGATGTGGCGCGCTACAAAATGTTGGTAGCCAAGGACGAGATCGCCGCGCAGATTTACGATACTTCGGTGTCCGTGGCTGACGCCGAAAGGGCCACCGTCGACGCGCGGCGTGCCTCGGTGAATGAGGCGGAACAGAACGTAACCGTCGCCCAGGCCGCCATCGACCAGGCCAACGCCAAAATCGCTCAGGCTGACGCCGCTATAGAGTCTGCCCTCACCGCGCCACAGCAGGTGGCCGTCAGCCAGGCTCGCGCCAAGGCAGCGTCGGCCCAGGTGGAAGAGAAACGGGCGGCCCTCGATCAGGCGAGGCTCAACCTCAGCTATTGCAATATTGTGGCGCCGTTTAGCGGTATTATCGGCAAGAAAACCGTCGAGGTGGGCAATAACATTTCGCCCGGCCAGCAGTTGATGGCCCTGGTTCCGCTCGATGACATCTGGGTTACAGCCAATTTCAAGGAAACCCAACTGCGCCTCATGCAACCGGGACAGAGAGTGACCTTCAGTGTCGATGCTTATGGCCGCCAATACACCGGAAAACTGGAGGGCGTGGGCGGCGCCAGCGGCTCGCGCTTCAGCCTGCTGCCTCCGGAAAACGCCACCGGCAACTACGTGAAGGTGGTGCAGCGCATTCCGGTGCGCATCGATATCGACCCCGGGCAGAATGAAGATCATCATCTGCGTCCGGGCATGTCTGTGGTGCCTGACGTCTATGTCCGATAACGCCGATGCACTCGCGGCCGTGCCGGAGCCCTGGCGGCCGAAATACAATCCTTGGCTGATCGCAGTGGTGGTGGCGCTGGCCGCGTTCATGGAGATACTCGATACCAGCATCGCCAACGTGGCGCTACCTTATATGGCTGGCAATCTGGGGGCGAGCAACGATGAGAGCACGTGGGTGCTCACGTCGTACCTGGTTTCGAACGCCATTGTGCTGCCGATCAACGGCTGGCTGTCGAGTGTGTTCGGGCGGAAGCGATTTTTTCTGCTCTGCATTTTCATGTTCACGCTGAGTTCTGTGCTCTGCGGCTTCGCGCCGAGCCTGGGCGCGCTGATTTTGTTCCGCGTCATTCAAGGCGCGGGCGGCGGCGGACTGCAGCCCGGCGCACAGTCGATTCTGGCGGACATTTTTCCACCGGAAAAGCGCGGTTTGGCATTCGCCCTATACGGCATCACGGCAGTGGTGGCGCCGACTGTCGGCCCGACGCTTGGGGGTTGGATCACCGACAACTATACGTGGCGCTGGATCTTCTTTATCAATGTTCCGGTGGGCATTGTTGCTTTGCTTCTGGCGAGCCGGATGGTAGAAGATCCGCCTTATCTAAAACGGCAACAGGGCGCGCGGAAGCGGCTCGACTACATCGGACTTTCCCTACTGGCTCTAGGCATCGGTGCATTGCAGGTGGTACTCGATAAGGGGCAGGAGGACGATTGGTTTGGCTCTCAGTTCATTACCAGGCTGGCTATCACTGCCACAGTTTGCCTGATTGCGCTGGCGATCTGGGAGTGGCGGCATAAAGATCCGATCATCGACGTCCACCTGTTCGAAAACTTCAATTTCGGGGCCTCCAGCCTGATGATGTTCATGCTCGGCCTCATCTACTTCAGCAGCCTGGTGATGATGCCGCAGCTCCTCCAGACATTAATGGGATACACAGCGGAAAGCGCGGGCCTGGTGCTTTCTGCCAGCGGCCTGGTGATTCTTATAGAAATGCCGATAGTAGGCCAGCTCGCGGGGAGAATCCCTGCCAAATATCTCATCGCGTTCGGATGGCTGCTGTTAGCTGGCGGCATGTATTTATCGACGGTGCAGGTCGATCTGCTAATTAGCTTCGACGTGGCGTCGCGGTTGCGCGTCGCCCAGGGTCTCGGCCTCGGTTTTCTGTTCGTGCCCATCACACTCGCTGCCTATAACGGTATCCCGGCCGATAGGGGAAACTCGGTTTCGGGCATCATCAATTTCATGCGCAACATCGGGAGCAGCGTGGGAACCTCCATGGTCACCACGCTGCTGGCGCGCCGTGAGCAGTTCCATCAGGCGTCTCTGGCCTATCACACCACCGGTTTCGATACGGCCTATCAGAACCAGATAGCGGGCTTGGGCCGGCAACTGGTCGCCAGCGGCAGGAGTCCCGCCGATGCGCCCGGAATTGCGCAGGGACTGCTGTATCAATCTCTCCAAACTCAATCGCAAACCCTGTCTTACATCGATACTTATATGGTCTTGGCTGTCGGCGCGACTATCATGTTCGTGCTTGCCTTTCTGGTTCGCCACAATGATCCCCGGGCAGGCGGCCGTGTCGTGGTAGAGTAGCGGCAAATGGTCCGCATCGTGACGATTGACCGCGAATATGGCAGCGGCGCCGGCGATATCGCCAAGAAAGTGGCCCGCCGGCTGGGGTGGAAGCTGTGGGACGAATTGCTCACTACCGAGATTGCCCGCGTCATGGACTGCGATTGCCGGGCGATTGAAGGGCGCGAAGAGAAACGGGACGCGCTGCACTACCGGCTGTTCAAAGCATTCATGCGCGGTAGCTTCGAGGGAACAGACAACGCGCAGCGCGTCAAGATGGTGGATGCGGACTGTATTCGCGAAGCCTCCGAAAGTATCGTTCGGCGGGCGGCCGCGGAGGGCAACTGCGTGATTGTGGGGCGCGGTTCCGCTTACTACCTGCAGTCAGATCCGGATGCCCTGCACATCTTCGTCTATGCGCCCTTTGACGAGAAAGTGCGCCGGTTAGAGAGGCAGGGAAGGAGCGAGGACGAAGCGTATTCGCTGGCGGAAACCGTGGACCGCGACCGCTCCGCCTACATCAAGCAGTACTTCAAAGTAGACTGGCCGTTCCGCTATCTCTACCATCTCATGATCAACAGCACCATCGGAGAGGATGCCGTGGTAGACACCATTCTTGACTCGGTGGGCCGCAGAAGCCAGGTCCCCAAGTAAACGGGCGAAGCCGCGGATTTCTTCGCCGCGCAGCGAGCCAAGGCTTGAGCGTTAAAGGCCGCAATTATTTACATTTCGCAGCGAAATTGGCGGGATATAATCGCGCTTGTTAGCCCATAACCTGTGCGGTAGCATACTCAAACAGGCAACTGAGGTTTGGGACCACACTCGGTTACGGGCCATAACTCAGGATCTGGGGAGGCGATTATGTTTCCGGCCGCACGCGTAGCCTGTTTGCTTTTGATGGCGCCACTGTCCCTGCTGGGGGCCGCCACTGACGCTTACGTTCGCACCGATCTGGTTTCGGATCCGGCGGGCGGGGCGGCTGTCACCGATCCTAATTTGATCAACCCGTGGGGTGTGTCCTTCACTGCCACGGGTCCGTTCTGGGTATCGGATGCGGGTAAAGGAGTTGCGACCGTCTATAACGGTTCGGGCGCGATCACGCCTCTGGTAGTCACGGTGCCTGCCGCCGCCAGCGGAAATGTGGGGTCGCCCACGGCGCAGGTCAACAACAGCACCTCCGCCTTCCTGCTCGCCAACGGAAACAAGGCAAGCTTCATCTTCTCCACCGAGGACGGAACCATTTCCGCGTGGAACGGCGGCTCGGCGGCGAGCATCCAGGTGAATAATTCTTCGTCGGGAGCGGTGTATTATGGCCTCGCGATCGGAACCAATTCAGCGGGCGGCCCCCAGCTCTACGCGCCGAACTTCACTTCCGGCCAGATCGAACTTTATAACGGCCAATTCCAAGGTTTGACTGAGGTCGTTACGGTCACAGGGACCACCTCATCCGGCCCTTTCACGGATCCCGGCGTGCCTGCGGGTTATGCTCCTTTCAACATCTGGCCCCTCGCCGGAAAGCTCTACGTTGCCTACGCCAAGCAAGGCCCGTTGAGTGGTGTGGCCGGGGCGGGCCAAGGCTATGTTTCGGTTTTCGATTTCGATGGCAATCTGCAGATGCATTTGATTGCGGGCGGGCATCTCAATGCACCCTGGGGAATGGCAATCGCCCCAGCTAGCTTCGGCGCGTTCGGGGGCGATCTGCTGGTGGGCAATTTCGGAGATGGCGCCATCAATGCGTTTAATCCCACCACCGGCGCCTATGTGGGAACACTTCAGTACACCAGCGGTAATAGCCTGGTATTTCCCGGCCTGTGGGCGCTCGTTTTCGGCAATGGGGGCAGTGGCGGCGACCGCAACACGCTATACATCACGGCGGGTGGGAGCAATCTGCAGCACGGCCTGCTCTCCTCGATCGCGCCGCCGGCGGCCATTCTGAACGTGCTCAACGGAGCTAGCGGCGCCACCGGAGCCATTGCGCCCGGCGAAGTGATCGCGCTGAGCGGTATTGGCATCGGCCCCTCTCCCGCGCTTACCAATAGTATTCCGATTACGGGCAGCGTGACGCGCGCGGTCGGCAATGTATCGGTCACGTTCAACTACGGGACCAACAACAGTATTGTGATTCCGGCTCCGATTCTGTACACGGAATCTTCGCAGACCAATGTAGTTGTGCCCTTCGGTTTGGCTGGTTTTTCGAGCACTAACATTGTGGTGAACAACGGATCGCAGCAGGTCACGACTACGGTTCCGGTCGTCTTTACGGCGCCTGGTATCTTCACGGCTAATGACAGCGGGACAGGCCAGGCAACGGCGTTTAACGCGGACAGCACATCAAACAGCTCCACCAATCCCGCGAGCGTTGGCTCAGTGATTACTATACTCGCGACCGGGGCAGGCCCGGAGAACCCGCCGGGAGAAGATGGCGCGGTGGATGCCCGCATCATCCGCACACCGCAGTTGCCGGTAAGTTTGACCATCGGAGGTCAGCCCGCGACCATACTCTACGCGGGAACGGCGCTCGGACAGGTGGACGGCGTCCTCCAGGTGGAAGCAATTATTCCCGAAGGTCTCTCGGGCGCTGTGCCAGTAGTGCTCACAATCGGCTCGGCCAGCAGCCAGGCCAATGTCACGATCAATGTGCACTAGAATAGAACTTCATGTTCTTTCGCAGAGAGCGTCCCAAAACTCCTACTTTCCAGGAACGCCTGGAGAATTTGAAGCGGCAGGGCTTCACCGTCGCGCAGGCAGCGGGCGGCGCATACCGCGTGAGCCGCGGAAACTGTGCCATTGATCTGGCCCAGCGCGATGGCGATTTACACATCGGCGAGCGTGCCGGAATTCTGGTCGGCAATGAGATCGCGCGCCTGGTGGATGGCGGTTACCAGAAGCTCTTCCGCACGGCAACCGGCAAAGTGAAGCCGGCCCTGGCGGAAGATCTCAAAGCATTGCACGATTTCGAGGAAGACGTGAAAGAAGGCCTGGGCCAAACCACTCTCTACAATGAAGCGCTGGGCACGGTTTCGACTTTTTATCTCTACGACCGCGTAAAGGACCGCGACCGCGGTGTGCCGAAGCGCGCCTGGGAACAATAGCTACCCCGCAGCTCGCGTTTTCCGCTGGCGCTTTTTGGGGGCCACGGCCTCTGCCGCTTCTGGCTGCGCTTCCTCGGGAGCTTCACTGGCGCTAGTGGTGGCCGCTTCGATTGGTTTGCGTTTCTCGGCGAGGCTGCGTTTGAGGGCTTCCATAATGTCGATGACGGGGGCGACCTTGGGTTCGGGCGTCTCCACCACGCCTTTGCCCTCGATTTTCGCTTCGATCATCTTCTGCAGGTTGTCGCGGTAGGCATCGTGATATTTGGCCGGCTCGAAATCCGCCTCTAGAGAGGAAATCAGCATCTTGGCCATTTCCAACTCTTTGTCCCTAACCAGGCTGGTATCGGTGCGGAATTCCTCCACCTGGCGAATTTCATCTTGGTAATACATAGTGTGCAAGAGAATGCCCTTAGCGCCGGGACGCAGAATGATGATGTGCTCGCGATTGTGCATGGCCACCTTGGCCAAGGCGTAGAACTTCGATTGCCGCAAGGCTTCGAACAAGAGCGCGTAGGGCTTTTCGCCGCCTTCATCGGGAGCCATGTAGTAGGAGCTTTCGAGATAGACAGGATCGACCTGTTCGGATTTCACGAATTCCAGAATCTCCATGACTTTGGCGGTCTTGGGGGCCACTTTTTTGATTTCTTCATCCTCGATCACAACGTAGTGGCCTTTTTCGTACTCGTAGCCTTTGACAAGATCGCCGCGTTCGACAGGCTTGTCTTCGGCTTGGCAAACCGTGAGCTGCCGGATGCGCGAATGGTCGGTTTTGTGCAGCAGATTGAAGCTGATGGACTCACTGCGCGCGGCGCTGAATAGCCGGACGGGGAAGGAAACCAAGCCGAAAGTAAGGTGGCCTTTCCAAACACTGGCTGCCATAAATGAAACTCCGCCGTTTCAAGATACCATTTAAGATTAGGAGATTCAAGGATTTATGGGTCTCGAAGAATACTCCGCAAAGCGCCGGTTCTCAAATACCCCGGAACCGCCTCCTACAGACGCAACCAGCAAGCGGCCTGCCAGCAGCTTTTGTGTGCAGCGTCACGACGCCACGCGCCTGCATTACGACTTTCGCCTGGAGATGGATGGCGTGCTGAAATCGTGGGCCATTCCCAAGGGCCCCGTGCTCGATCCGGCGCTGAAACATTTTGCCGCACAAGTGGAAGATCACCCGATCGAATACGGCGGCTTCGAGGGGAACATTCCGGAAGGCAACTACGGAGCCGGGAGCGTGATGCTGTGGGACCGCGGCGCCTACGAGTTGGTAGGCAACGCGAGCGGAGCGGAGCAACTGGGGAAGGGCGATTTGAAATTCCGGCTTTCGGGCGAAAAGCTGAAGGGCGAATTCGCCTTGGTGCGCATGAAAGGACGCAAGGGGAACGAGTGGCTGCTGATCAAGAAGCGCGATGCGTTTGCCGTTCCGGGGTGGGACGTGGAAGCGCACGCCTATAGCGTCCTTTCCGGGCGTTCGCAGGAGGAGATTGCACGCAATCTTCCGGCGCGGAAGAGTAAGCGTCAGGCGGCGGGCGCAACCGACCGGGTGTGGGATTCGAGTAAGCCGGCGAATCGCGGTGCCGCCACCCGAAAGGGCGCTACAGCAGAAGCCCGAAAGGGCGTGGGAGCAGAGGCCCCGGCCGCGCCGCGTAAAAAAAAACGGCAGCCGATCTGAGCGCATTGCCGGGCGCGTGCGCGGGCGAAATGCCCTCCGCGATTGAGCCGATGATGGCGGAAGTGGCGGAGAGGCCGCCGCGCGGGGACGAATGGCTGTTTGAGGTGAAGTGGGATGGCGTGCGCGCACTGGCGTTTGTTGACCAGGAAAGTGTGCACTTGCAGGCGCGCAGCGGGATACGCTGCGAGCGGCAATATCCGGAGCTGGCCGTAATTCCGCACCAACTCGCCGCGAGGCAGGCGATTCTGGATGGCGAAATCGCGGTGCTCGATCCGAAAGGCGTGGCGCGCTTCCACCTGATTCAACCGCGCATTCACAACGCCGATCCCAACGCGATTGCCCACCTCTCACGCTCCACGCCGGTGGTCTACTTCGTCTTCGACCTGCTGTATCTCGATGGCTACGACTTGCGCAAAGTGCCATTAAGCGAGAGGCGCCGGTTGCTCGAAGAGATTGTCACGCCGGACGAGGTTCTGCGCATTTCCGATGCATTCCCCGGCGCGGGCGAGGCGCTGCTGGAGGCGGCGGCGGAGCATGGCCTGGAGGGGATTCTGGCCAAGCACGCCAGCAGCCGCTATGAATCGAAGCGCAGCCGCGAGTGGCTCAAAATCAAAATCGTCAATGAACAGGAATTCGTAATTGCAGGGTTCACGGAACCGCAGGGGGATCGCCAATATTTCGGGGCGCTCGTGCTGGGCGTGTACGATGAGGGCGGCTCCCGGAGGAATCTGCGATGGGTGGGCAATGTAGGAACCGGATTTGACCAGAAGCTGCTCGCCAGTTTATACAGCCGACTGGAGCCGCTGATTATAGACGAATGCCCATTCGCCGAGCGGCCAAAGCCGGATCGGGGGATGACCTGGGTGCGGCCCGAATTGGTGTGCCAGGTGAAATTCGGCGAATGGACGCAGGACCGGCGCTTACGCGCGCCCGTATTTCTCGGTCTTCGCAACGACGTGGAGGCGCGGCAGGTGCGCGACGAATCGGAGCCGCAAGCCGGTGAGCTGGGAGCCGGGGAGTTTTTCTCGAAGAGTGAGAAGGAGGCCACACGGCAAATCGATGGGCACACCCTGAAGTTCACCAATTTGAACAAAGTGTTTTATCCGGACGACGGTTATACCAAGCGCGACGTGCTCAATTATTACGCCGCCGTTGCTCGATTGATTCTGCCCCATTTGAAAGACCGGCCTTTGTCGTTGAAGCGCTATCCCAACGGGATCACGAAAGAATATTTTTTCCAGAAGGACACTCCCGAAACCTTCGCGCCCTGGCTGCGCACGGAGATGATTGACTCGGACCATAATCACGGGCCGGTCAATTACGTATTCGCCGGGGACCAGGCGAGCCTGCTCTACCTGGTGAATCTGGGCTGCATTGATCACAATCCCTGGATGAGCCGCAGCCCCAATTTGGATAATCCCGATTTCATCCTGATCGATCTCGATCCGCAGGAGTGCCCGTTCGAGCGGATCGTGGATGCAGCGCAGCTTGTGAAGGAGGTGCTCGACAAAATCGGCCTGACGGGATATCCGAAAACCACCGGCGGGCGCGGAATGCATGTGTATGTTCCGGTGGAACCGGTGTACTCGTACCAGGAGACACGAACGTTTGCCGAACTGATCGCGCGGCTGGTGGCGCACCAAAACTCCAGCCTGTTCACCACGCCGCGGCCGGTAGCCAAGCGGCAAACGAACCGGGTATATTTCGACTATCTGCAAAACGGCAAATCGAAAACCATTGCGGCCCCTTATGTGCTGCGGGCATACCGCGGAGCACCCGTGGCCACACCGCTCGAATGGAGCGAAGTGCGGCACGGTCTCGAGCCGGCACAGTTTCACATCGGCAATGTGCGCGAGCGCTTTGCCGGGAAGGGCGATTTGTTTGCGGGCGTGCTAGAAAAGCCGCAGAGGATCGAGGACGCGCTCGAAAAGCTGGAGGGGTTGTTCCGGTGAGGGAGTGGACGGTTCCGCGCAGGCTGGCTGCTAGCTGCCAGACGGATGAGAGGGCAGCCTGGCTCCATCGGTTGCCAGAGATCTTGCAAACTCTGGAGGAGCGATGGTCCCTGACGCTGGGCCAGCCATTCGAAGAAGTCAGTTGCGGCTGGGTGGCGCCGGCGAAACTCGAAGACGGCACGCTCGTTGTGCTCAAGGCCGGAATGCCGCACATGGAAGGGGAAGACGAACTGGAGGGGCTGTTGTTCTGGAACGGAGTGGCGGCCGTGCGGGTTCTGCGGGCCGATCGCACGCTCAACGCCATGCTGCTCGAACGCTGCGAACCGGGAACGACCCTGCACGTATTGCCGGAACCCGAGCAGGATGTAGTGATCGCGGGCCTGCTGCGGCGGCTCTGGCGCTTGCCGCCCGCGCCGCACCGGTTTCGCCCGCTCTCGTCGATGCTGCAGTTTTGGGCGAGCGAAACGCTGGCCCGCAGCGAGCGCTGGGCGGATGGCGGGCTGGTCCGCGAAGGCTTGCGGTTGTTCCAGGAATTGCCACGCACGGCCCCGGAAGAAACGCTGCTGACGACGGACCTGCATGCGGGCAATGTACTGCGAACTACCCGGGAGCCGTGGCTGGTAATCGATCCGAAGCCATTTATCGGGGATCCGGCATATGATGCCACGCAGCACCTCTTCAATTGTTCCGGGCGGCTGCTCGCGGACGCAAACGGATTTATCCGCCGCGTAGCAGACCTGCTCGAAATGAAGCACGAGCGTGTGGGACTGTGGATGTTTGCGCGCGCCGCAGCGGAGCCACGCCGCAACTGGGGCCAGGAGGATTGGAAGACCACAGTGGCCCGGGCGATCGCTCCCTGAGAATTGGCTAGCTGGGCAGCGCATGCCCTGCCTTTCGGGCTTTTCCTTCCTTATATATAATCAAAGCCGGTTTGCGCGGCCGAGCGTCATCAGTGTCCCCTGCCGGCGCTTGTTGTACACTCATCGTCATGGCCCCCTAGCGGGGCGACTCGCACAAGGAGGAAACATGAGAACACGCCACGTAACCATTCTGGCTTTGCTGCTGGGTTTGACCCTGCTTGCGGGTGTAATTGCCTGGGCCGCCGAAATGCCTGTCGTAGGGAGCATGGCCCCCGATTTCACCCTGCCTTCCCAGGAGGGCAAACAGGTCAGCCTGCACGATTTCAAAGGGAAATGGGTAGTGCTCTACTTCTACCCCAAAGACATGACTCCGGGCTGCACCATTGAAGCCCACAATTTCCAACGCGATCAGGCACTATATGACAAGCTGAACGCCGCGGTGGTAGGCGTTAGCGTGGATAGCGTCGATTCCCATGTCCAGTTCTGCACTGAGGAAAATCTGACTTTCAAACTGCTGGCCAACCCGGGCCACGATGTTGTCGAAAAATACGGATCGCTAACCAATATGCGCGGCATGACCATCGCCGCCCGCAACACCTTCCTGGTCGATCCCAAAGGCGACATTCGCAAAGTGTATACGATGGTCGACCCCAACCCGCACAGCCAGCAGGTACTGGCCGACCTTACCCGGCTCGAAGCTAAGTAACCCACCACTCCGGCGGGCATGCCCTCCGCGCTGGTGAGCAGCGCCCGCCTTGCTTCCCCATCAAACTATGCTGGCTGTCACCCTGGA
>JASIAM010000249.1 GCA_030041985.1 Bryobacteraceae bacterium
GGTCGTCTATGAAGGCTAACTGAGCGTTGCCCCTGGGCCCGGCAAGGCCGACACTGGAGAGCGATGGCTCGCGCCGGGTGCGGCCTTCACTGTCGCGATACACACGCTCCGAGGTAAGTTGGTGAATCTTGTTGCCGTCGGGGAGCATTTGGGTGATTTCGGTGGACACCTCGGCGGAATACGGCGATCCCTTCACTACGCGGCCGGGCCGGCCGGGTTGCGCACCCAGAATACGGATGCCCGGGCCGCGGAACGGTCCTTTGGGTCCCTGCGCATAAGCACAAAGGGCAAGCAATACCGTGCCGAACAACCCACGCTTCCACATGTCGCACCTCAATCTGGAGATGGCTCACTCCAGCACGCGGACGGCCTGGGGCACGCCACCCGCGCCCAACAACAGCTCTGCTTGTACGGCGTCCGCCGTTTCGTCTTCCGCGCCCGGAACTCCCCAGGCTACCAAGGTGGAGCGGGGCACTTCCACGCGTACCACATCCGCATCGGCATCCGGTCCGGCCGGGATCCCGGAATTGCGGAAGTACGGAAGCGGAGTAAAATCGCTTTCCACGGTGGCTGCATCATCCACGCCGGAAACCGCCGCGGCAGTGGGCGCCGGGATCGTTCGCGAGCCCGGCGGATGGCTCCAAAGCAGCAAGGCTGCGAGCGCCGCTGCCAGCGCGCCGGCTGAGAGGATTCCGGCGGGCAGTGGGCCAAAGGCGCCCGCTCCCGAGCGCCGCGCGTTCGGCAACGTCCTTTGCGGCAATCGCGCCTGATCCCGGAGCTCCGCTAGAAGCGCCTGTTCCACGCGGTCCGGGGCCGCGCATTCGGCCTGCAGAACCGCCATTCGGCACAGGCTTGCCCGCAAGTCGCCGTGCTGCTTGAGAAGGCCCGCGCATGCCGCGCAGCCGCGCACATGCGCCACCGCGGAGGGTGGAGCCGCTGCTTGTTCCAAATCCGGAAGCTCCAACTCCGCCACCAAATTCCGGAATTGACGGCAATTCATATTACGCTCCTGACGATGTTCAAAGCCTTCAGGCGGGATTTCGGCTCCCGCCGTTGCTGCAGTTTTTCGAGCAGCAGAGCCCGCGCGCGATGCAGGCGGGAACGGACCGTTCCCACGGGGCAGCCCAACAGCACCGCGGCCACCGCGTAATCATTTTCTTCCAGGTCGCAAAGCACCACGACCTCCCGGTAGCGCCGCGGCAGAGAAAGCACGGCGCGCCGCAACTCTTCGATTCCTTCCCGCTCGAGCAACTCCGCTACCGGGTCCGCAAAGGCTGCCCCTCCCAGAGCGCGTTCCGGCCGCGCGGTATCCATCGATCCGATTTCCTGCTCGCTAGTGCCGTGATTTCGCTCCAAATGACGGAGCACCAGCTTCCGCGCCACGCCGAAAAGATAACCAGCCAGCGTTCCGCGCTCCGGTTGATATCCGAAATCCTCCCGAATGAGCGCTAAAAAAACATCTTGCGTAACATCTTCGGCTACGCTGGGAGATCCCGTCATGTTGAGAGCAAAGCGGTAAATGGGGGGCTGAAGTTTACGATAAAGGGCGAGAAATGCCTCCTCATCTCCCCGGCGCACGCGCAGAAGCAAATCGCTATCGAACTCCTGGGTCGTCATGGCTTTGTCGGACGCTCTGTCAAACATTCGGCCCGCGAAAGGAGAAAGTTCCTAAAAACATCGGCGTCCCATTCCTAAGCCCAATTTGCTCAAATGTCAAGAGCAAACTCTACTAAATTGGTACTTTAACCTGAATCGGGTCTGACCCATAATTTGTCTAAAGCAGCGGAAACGAAACATGGCTCCCGAAACAAGCGGGAACGAAGCACAGCACTTGCGGGAACGAATCGCGCTACTGGAAGCGGAATTATCGCGCCAGAAGGTGGACAGCCGCCATCAGGCGGAAGAAGCATTCCGCTTATTGGCGGATGCCGCGCCCGTCATGATCTGGGTGGCTGATGCCGATGCCCTGTGCACGTATTTTAATAAATCCTGGCTGGAATTCCGCGGCCGGTCCATGCAACAAGAGATGGGGAACGGTTGGGCGGAAGGGTTACATCCCGACGATCGTGATTTGTGTGTGGCGGCACATTTGAAGTGCTTTGAAGCGCGGCAGGGCTTTCGGATGGAATACCGGCTGCGCCGTGCCGACGGAGAATACCGCTGGATGGAAGCCATCGGCGTGCCGCGGCATGAAGACGATGCGTTCCGTGGCTTTCTGGGCTCGGCGGCCGACGTCACCAACCGGCGCCACGCGGGCACCGTGCCGGACCAGCGGGCGGTTAGCTCGGTCTTTTCTCTCACCGACCGGGAGCGCCAGGTGCTGCTTCTGATCGCGGAAGGCAAATCCACCAAAGAGGCCGCCATCCGATTGGGCATCAGCTATAAGACAGCGGATTCGCATCGCAGCCGGATTCTGGAAAAACTGGGGGTGCATGAAACGGCGAGCATGGTGCGTTACGCGATTCGGGCGGGGCTGATTACGCCGTGAGGCGAATCGGGTCACGCGAGCGCCGGTTCCCCGCAGCCCAACTTGGAACTACCGTTTGTCGGCCACAACCACTCCGCCTTTGACCACCACTTTGGTTTTCAGCCAATTCCAATAGCCTTCGAGCGGATTGCCATCGAGCAGAATGAGATCGGCAAGCTTGCCCGGCTCGAGTGTGCCAAGCTGATCGCTCATCTGGATGTACGATGCGGTGTTCGGCCCCATCATCTTGATAAGGTCCTGCATGGAGAACATCACGTTCAGCATTTTCAGTTCGTGGTCGAGGCCGGCTTTGGGGTCGTAGTTGGTGTCGGTGCAATAGCCCAGAACCACGCCGGCATCCCAGACAGTGCGCGCGTTTACGGGCATGTATCCGGCTTCTTCACCCAGGCGGACGCCATCGACGATCCCCTCCGGCCAAGGTTTGCCGTCGCGAAAACGCGGCTTGTTGTCGTTGGCAAACACACCGAACACGGGCGAGCCGAAACTGACGGTGCCCAACATTTTGGTCCCCGCCGCCGCGACTTTTCGCGCATCTTCTTTACTCACCCAATCCTTATTAGGGAGGTGAACCAGCAGCGGGACACCGGCATTTACGGCGGCCATCATCGCGGGCGAGCTTACGGCATGCACCTGGACCATAACGCCTACCTTCTTAGCTTCATCCACCACCGCGCGGAGAACTTCCAGTTCGTGCTCGGATGGTCCGGGGATCGGAGTCAGGGCGATTTCGCCGGTAAACTTGATTCCCATGCTCGCCATTTTCCGCACCTCGGCGCGGGCCGAGTCCGGAGTATTGTTGGCCAGCCGCAGCGAGCCGGAGGGGATGATGCGCGGCCCATTGATCAGGCCTTTATCGATGTGATCGCGCAGGGTGATGTTGCCTTCCGCCGGGCCACCCCCGGAAAGAACGGTGGTGTAACCGGCTTCGAGCAGCGCCTGCATCTGTTCCTTCTCGTTGGGGCCGGTATTGATGTGCCGGTGTGCGTCGATGAATCCGGGCATAGCGGTCATGCCCTTGGCGTCGATGGTGGTTCCGTTGGCAGAGGACGGCTCGCCCGCCGCCACGGAACTAATCTTTCCGCCGCGCACCACGATCGATCCGCGCTCGATCGCGCTGCCATTGGCTGTGATGATGCGCGCATTGGTGATGGTAAGATCCTGCGCGGGGAGGGAAACAACAGCGGCGGCCAGTATGGTGAGGAGGTGTACTTTCATGGAAGCTTTCTCCGATGGTTCCATCTATGATACACGGGCCTCACGATAGAATGAGGGCCAGGGGGATTTCTAGAATGGCACATAACGTTCGACCGATTCCACGAGGTTATCACACAGCGACGCCGTATCTGATTTGCAAGGATACCGGCGCGGCGATCGAGTTCTACAAGAAAGCATTCGGCGCTCAGGAGATCATGCGGATGCCAATGCCGGGCGGAAAGATCGGCCATGCGGAGATCAAAATCGGGGATTCGATTATCATGCTGGCGGATGAGAACCCCGAGATCCAGGCTAAATCGCCACAACAACTGGGCGGGACGCCTGTAAGTATTCTGCTTTACGTAGAAAAGGTGGACAACACATTCAAGCAGGCGGTGGCCGCGGGCGCCAAGGCGGTGCGCGAGCCGAAGGACGAGTTTTATGGCGATCGGAGCAGTTGGCTGACCGACCCGTCCGGGCACTCCTGGTACATTCATACCCACGTGAAGGACGTTACGCCCGAGGAAATGCGGCAGGCGATGCAAGGGCAAGGGGCAGGAGGCGCCGGCGGCGCGTAGATACGGCTCCGGAACATCCCCATGCGGGATCACTATGTGGTTACGGGCGGGGCCGGATTTATCGGCTCCGCCATTGTTCGCTCTTTGTTAGAAGAGGGAGCGCGGCGCATCGTCGTCGTTGACAGCCTGGTCACGGGACGCGAATCCAATTTGGAAGAAGTGCGGCAGTCGATCGAATTCCACCGCGCCGATATCCGCAATTACGAAGAGGTCGCGCCGCTGCTGCGGGGCGCAGCGGTGGTGTTCCATGAAGCCGCGATCCCTTCCGTGCCGCGGTCGATTGAAGAACCCGAGTTCACGCACGATGTCAATGTGAATGGAACCTTCACGCTTCTGTGCGCCGCGCGGGTGGGGGAAGTGGGCCGCGTAGTCTATGCTGCTTCTTCTTCGGCGTATGGGGATTCGCAAGTTCTGCCCAAGGTGGAGACCATGGCGCCTTCCCCGAAATCGCCCTACGCGCTGCACAAGCTGGCGGGCGAGTATTATGCATCGGTGTTCGCGAGCGTGTATGGATTGGACACGGTGTCGCTGCGCTATTTCAATGTGTATGGGCCGCGCCAGGACCCATCGAGCCCCTATTCGGGCGTGCTCTCGATATTCATGAAATCGGTTCTGGAACGCTGTCCGCCAACCATTTTCGGAGACGGGGAGCAATCGCGCGATTTTACCTATGTGGAGGACGTGGCTGCACTGAATTTGAAGGCGGCGCGGGCGCGGAATGTTTCCGGGAAAACCTACAACGGCGGCAACGGGGGCCGGATTACGTTGAACGGCGCTTGGGCGCTGGTACAGAAAATCGAAGGTGTCGAAATTCCGGCACGCTATGGACCGCCGCGGGCGGGCGATGTGCGCCATTCGCAGGCCGATACGGCAGCGGCGGCACGCGATCTGGGCCACGCACCGCGGTTTTCGTTCGAAGAAGGCATGCGGCGCACGCTGGCATGGTACCGGCACGATGGCGGACTGTGAGGGTTCTCACGTCGGCAAGGGATCTGCCTGTTCAAAAGCCGTGGTGCTGTGGTGAAGATAACTGGTTTTTGCCTCGCCGCCATACTGACGGCTGGCGTTGTGTACGCCGATTTCGAAGGGGGCCTCGCGGCCTACGATCGCGGTGACTTCGCCCGCGCGGTTGCGGAGTGGCAGCCGATCGCGGAGCGCGGTGACGCCAACGCGCAATACAACATGGGTCTGCTGTATGCGTGCGGCGAGGGTGTGCCGCGCGATTATCAGAAGGCCGCTGAGTGGTATCGCAAATCAGCGGAGCAAGGAGTGGTCGCGGCAGAGTACAACCTGGCGGTGCTGTATGCCAACGGTCAGGGAGTTGCGCGAAGCTCACAGGATGCTGCCGAATGGTTCCGCAAGGCTGCCGAAAGCGGTGTTACTGCCGCCGCCGCGAGCCTTGCCGACATTTATTATCAGGGTGATGGCGTGGGGCAGAATTACGCCGAAGCGGAGAAGTGGTATCGCAAGGCGGCGGACCAAGGGATCCCGAGCGCCCAATTCGGACTCGGTGTCATGAACGACCTTGGCCAGGGCGTGCCTCAGAATTACGAGGAAGCGATCGCGTGGTACACGAAAGCGGCGGAGGCCGGCTACGCTCCCGCAATGACGAACCTCGGCATCCTTTACTACAACGCACAAGGGGAAAAGCGCGATTTGGTGCAGGCCTATGCGTGGCTGGCGCGGGGACAGAAAGCGGGCGACCCGCGAGCCGCCGAACTGGTAAAGACGACCGCGGACCGGATGAAACCCAAAGATGTAACGCACGCGCAGGCAGTGGCAGAGGAATGGCAGCCTTCGCGCAAGGCCAGTAACGACCCCATGGGACAGGCCGCGATCGCCCGTTTGTTCAAACAGCCGCAAGTTACTCCCGCGAGCGGTGCGCCCCCGCAGGCAGGTACGGCGTCTGTTGCCGCGCCGCCCACCCCCCAGGACGTTTGGACCGGAGTGGACCGCGTGATTGCGGTGGGCGATATTCACGGCGATTATGAGCAATTCATTAAAGTACTCGAATCCGCAGAGTTGATTGATGGCAATGGCAACTGGATTGGCGGCAAGGCGCACCTGGTGCAGACCGGCGATGTGGTGGATCGAGGACCGGACTCACGAGCCATTATGGACCTGCTGATGAAGCTGGAGAAGCAGGCAGCGGCGGCCGGCGGTGGTGTGCACCCGCTGATTGGGAATCACGAAGCTCTGGACATCGACGGTGATACACGCTACGTTTCACCGGCGGAATTCGCCGCTTTCCGGACGGGTGATTCTGCAGGGAACGATCGATTCGCTTACATCGCAGCGAAGCAGAGCGTGACCGCGATGGCGACGCCGCAGGGCGGCCCCACGCAAGAGGAACCGGAGCATCCACCGGGATTTGCGGAATGGCGCCAGGCATTCGGCCCCAACGGTGTGTACGGGCGCTGGATTCGCTCGCATAACACCGCCATCAAGATTAACCGCACGCTCTTTGTGCACGCCGGTATTACGGCAAAATATGCCGATTGGACGCTGGATCGAATCAACGGCGAAGTCCGAAAGGAACTGAACGATTCGGCGCGGGCCGACGGCGGTATCGTAACCGATGAAGAAGGGCCACTCTGGACACGCGACTTGGCTCAAGGGGATGAAGCGCAGCTCGCGCCGGTGGTCGATCAGATCCTGAAGCACTTCGATGCGGACCGGATTGTCATAGGCCATACTTATTCTGATGGAGCAATTACGCCGCGATTCGGAGGCAAAGTCATTCTGATCGATGTTGGCTTATCTCGGGTATACGATCGCGTACAGTTAGGCTGCCTGGAGATTGACCGGAATCATGCTTACGCATTGCATCGCGGCCACGGCCTCGAATTGCCGGACGATGAGAATGGTCCGGACATGCTGCGGTATTTACGGCAGGCGGCGGCGCTCGATCCCCAGCCCTCGCCGCTCCAGGCGCGGATTCGCAAGTTGGAAGCGAAAGCGGAAAGTCAGCCTTGACAGTCTGGCGCGTGCCAATCACGCTAGTGACATGGACATTCAAGAACTCATTCGATCTCTGGTGAATCAGGCCGGCGCCAAAGTAGTCTACGGCGAACCGATTTCCGCTGAAGGAAACACCATCGTACCGGTTGCGAAAGTGCGATATGGATTCGGGGGTGGTTCGGGCCGGAAGGGCAGCGAGCATGTCAACGAAGGCGGCGGGGGCGGCGGCGGAATGGTGGCGTATCCGATCGGATACATCGAACTCAGTTCCGCCGGAACCCGGTACGTGCCGGTCGTTGAGTTTCCATCGGTGAGCCTGGCGGTAGGAGTTGGGCTGTGTCTCGGGTTGCTGGTGGGGAACCTCTTGCGGCGGTAATGGCGCGCCTCTTGTCATCACCGCCGGGATGCGGCAGAATTATCATGAGTATCGCGGAGAGAGAGTGTCTGAGAAGCCGCTTACGCGAGAACAGGCGATCGAACGGCTAGTGGCGTCTGAGGCGGACATCCGCGCATTTGGGGTGCGGCGGCTCGCCTTATTCGGTTCCGTTGCGCACGGCCAAGCCCGGCCCGATAGTGATGTAGACCTCCTCGTGGAATTTTTCCCGGGCACAAAGACATACGACCGCTTCTTAGCTCTCTCGGAGTTGCTCGAAACACGTCTCGGCCGCAGAGTCGAGCTCGTAACTGTGGAAGCGCTATCCCCGTTCCTGGGGCCGCGTATCTTGGCGGACGCGGAAGATGTCCTTCGAGCCGCGTGATTACCTTCGCCACATTCTAGTTGAGGCGGATTATCTGATGAAGCAAGGTACCGGTCTGACAGCGGATCGGTTCATGGCGGATGAAACACTTCGGCGTGCCTTCGTTCGGAGCCTGGAGATTATCGGAGAAGCGGCGAAGAAGATCCCGGACGGCTTTCGATCCCACTGAGGTCCCCTTCCATTCCCGTGTTACAGTCGAGGTTTGAGGAACGCCTGGGCACTGCGGATCCGCGATGGAGATGCGCGCGCGTTGGCCCGCGCGGCCACCGGAATCGAAAATCGGGATCGCGAAGCGCTGGATGTGCTGCGCGAACTCGCGCCCTTTGCGGGCCACGCGCGTATCGTCGGAATCACCGGGCCGCCCGGCGCTGGTAAGAGCACATTAATAGACTCGCTGGCTGCGGCTATTCGCGAGCGGAAGAAAACGGTCGCGGTTCTGGCGGTTGATCCATCGAGCCGCGTTACGGGCGGCGCGATTCTGGGTGATCGCATCCGTATGCAGCAGCATCACGCGGACCCGGGCATATTTATCCGCTCCATGGCCACACGCGGCGAAGCGGGCGGCTTGGCGCGGGCCACTGCTGACGTCGCGCGGCTGATGGACCGCGCCGGCAAAGACTACGTGCTCATCGAAACTGTGGGCGCCGGCCAGGATGAGATCGATATTTCGGAGCTGGCGCAGATTACCGTAGTGGTGCTCGTGCCCGGAATGGGAGATGACGTTCAGGTGATCAAGGCAGGAATCATGGAGATCGCCAGCATCTTTGTGATCAACAAGGCCGATCAGCCAGGCGCCGATCGCGTGGAGCAGGAATTGCACGCGGCGCTCGGACTCGCGAGTGGAACCGAGCCGCCGGTGATTCGGACCGTCGCTACAGAAGGCTCTGGCGTGGCAGAGTTGCTCGACGCAATTGAAAAGGAGGAGCCGGAGAAAACAGGGGCACTGCGCTCATGTGCTAGCGATCTGCGGGCCGGCGTCGCCATCGACCATCTCGGCATCGCGGTCGAGTCGCTGGCCACCACCATACCGTTTTACGAATCCCTCGGTCTTCAAGTGGGCCGGCGGGAAACGGTGACAAGCGAAAAAGTGAACGTGGCGATGCTGCCGGCGGCTGATGCGCGCATTGAGTTGCTCGAACCATCCGCGCCCGATTCGCCCATCTCCCATTTTCTGACGAAGCGCGGGCCGGGACTGCATCATCTCGCTCTGCGCGTGCCCGATCTCAACGCGGCCGTGGAGCAATTGCGCACTTCCGGCGTGCGCCTGTTGAACGAGCCGCGCGCGGGCGCGGGCGGGCATATTTACGTGTTTGTGCATCCGGCCTCTACCGGCGGCGTGCTGCTGGAACTGATTCAGGAGAGCAAATAGTGCGGGCGGAAATCGGAGTGATCGGAGGCAGCGGGCTGTATTCCATGCCCGGTTTTGAGGCCCAGGAAGAAGTGGTGCTGGATACGCCCTTCGGAGTGCCATCGGAGAGCTACGTAGTGGGTAAGCTGGCGGGGCATAAGGTGGCATTTCTATCGCGCCACGGCCGCGGGCACCGCATCTCTCCTTCGGAGCTGAATTTCAGGGCCAACATTTACGGAATGAAATGTTTGGGCGTCGAGCGGATTATTTCTTTGAGCGCGGTCGGCTCACTCAAAGAGGAACACCGCCCGCTCGACTTCGTGATTCCCGATCAGTTTTTTGACCGCACCCGCGCGCGCGCTTCGACGTTCTTTGGTGAAGGCCTGGTGGCGCACATCAGCTTCGCCCATCCCATCTGTCCGGAAATGGCCCGCGTGGTAGCGAAGGCGTCGAGAGCCGTGGGAGTCGATACGCATGAAGGCGGCACCTACCTTTGTATGGAAGGGCCGGCGTTTTCCACCAAAGCCGAGTCCACGGTCTATCGGAGCTGGGGCATGGACGTGATCGGCATGACCAACCTGCAGGAAGCTAAGCTGGCGCGCGAGGCCGAAATCTGTTACGTGACCATCGCCATGGTGACCGACTACGACTGCTGGCACCCGGATCACGATGCAGTGACCGTAAACCAGATCATCGCCACCCTGAGTAAGAATGCGGAAAACGCCTGCGCGGTAGTGGCACAGGCGGTAGCCAACATGCCGGCGGCGCGGAGCTGCGGTTGCGGCTCGGCGCTGGCGCACGCCATCATCACGGATCGCAAGGCGGTGCCGGAAGCCACGCGCCGCAAGCTGGGGATCATCGTTGACAAGTACTTCCTGTAAGCGGATCGCCGAAGAGGTGTTCGCGATGTGCCTGGCTGGCAGCCCTCCGAAGAAGCTGCCGCGCTGCCTGCTCGCGGAGCCGTGCGCCCGGGTTTTGTTCGGAATTATCGTGGAAGGCTTGGCCGACCGCTTTGAGCCGTCGCTCACCGATACGTATGTCCGGCTATTCGCGGAGGCCCTGGCCGTCCTCAACTCCGAGTGGGACGTGGTGCCTCTGCTGGCGCGCTACGAACGCATACGCCGTCCGCGGCCCGTTACGGGAAAACCGCAGCGCGTGGTGGTGCTCTCGCGTGTGACCCTCGGCGCGGATGTTGCCGTGACCAGCGTTCTGCTGGCGGCCGCCAAGCGGCGCTTCCCGCACGCTGAGATCCTGTTTGCTGGACCGCACAAGAATTACGAGCTGTTTGCGGCCGATGCGCGCATCCGGCACGCGCCTTTGGACTATCCGCGGGGCAGCCTCGCGGAGCGGCTGGAGGCGGGGCGCGCGCTGCGAGAGATGGTGGAAGGGCCGGACGCCGGCTCCGTTCCGGCCATTGTGATCGACCCGGATTCGCGGCTGACGCAGCTTGGACTGCTGCCCGTGTGCGCGGAGGAGACTTACTACTTCTTTGAGAGCCGTACGTACGGCGCAGCGACAGACCACTCGTTACCCGAGCTGGCGGCACAATGGGCCGGCGAAATTCTGGGAGTGGATGGCGCGCGGCCCTATCTGGCGCTGGGACGCAAGCACCGGAAGACTGCGGGCATCAGCGTTAGCCTCGGCGTGGGCGAAAATCCGGCCAAGCGGATTCCCGGCCCGTTTGAAGCGGAACTCTTAAAGCTTCTCGATGAGACCGGGCTGCCGCTGACGATCGACGCGGGGGCCGGGGGCGAGGAGGCGGAGCGAGTGAAGCGCGCCATCGAAGCCTCTGGTGTTGCGGCTACCATGTGGGAGGGTTCGTTTGCAGGATTTGCGAGAATCATAGCTGGAAGCCAGCTTTATGTCGGTTACGATTCAGCCGGGCAACATGTGGCCGCTGCCTGTGGCGTGCCACTCATCAGCATTTTCGCGGGCTTTCCTTCACCCCGCATGTTCACGCGCTGGCGCCCGCAAGGCGAACGCTGCCATGTGATTCGCGTGGACGAGCCGGACCCGGAAGCGGTGCTGGCGCGCGTGCGCGATGCGCTGGCCGTGCCCGCGGTTCAAGCGGGCGAATAACAGAATATTCACTAAGCCGCCCGCTGTGCGCGTGGTATTTTGGTTCCGATGCTTCCCCCGAATCCATTTCAAGATCCTCTGCGATTCGAGCAGCGCGTGCCGGAATGTGCCATGGTGATTTTCGGGGCTACCGGCGACCTCAACCGCCGCAAGCTCATGCCCGCATTGTTTCGCTTGGCTTACGACCGAAGACTTCCGGCGGGGTTTTCCGTGGTGGGCGTTTCGCGCAGCCCTCTCAGCGACGACGAGTTCCGGGCGCGTATGTGCCAGGCGGTGAAAGAGTTTTCCGAAGACACCGAGTTCGATAACGACGTTTGGCGGGAGTTCGCGCGGGGCCTCTTCTACGTGCCCGGAGATGTGGCCGATCCGGCGCTCTATCAGAAGATGGGGGCGAAACTCGCGGAGATCGAACGCGCGCGGCGCACCGGTGGAAACGTGCTGTTTTATCTTTCCGTACAGCCCAGCCACTACGCGCAGGGCGCGGCCGGATTGGGAGAGGCGGGA
>JASIAM010000250.1 GCA_030041985.1 Bryobacteraceae bacterium
CGATTCGCTCGGGCGCCAAACCATCGCAGGGGTGGCTGCCGATGGCACGCGGACTACGCAGATCATTCCCGCGGGCCAGATCGGCAATTCTCTACCCATCCAGGTTGTGACGGAGCGCTGGTACTCACCCGATTTGCAGACCGTGATTCTCCAGAAACGAAGCGACCCCCGTTCCGGCGAATATGTGTATGAGTGGACGAACATCGTCCGCGCCGAGCCGCCCTCGAATCTATTTGCCGTTCCGTCGGACTTCCCACTCTCGCAGGGCCCGGGCCCCCGCCCGCGCGGGCCGCGCAATGAAGTGCCGTAGGGATTCATTCGAGCCGCTCAAACAGCCCCTGTTTCGATCATTTCCCTGTCCATTCCGGCGTGCGCTTCTCCAGAAAAGCGCTGATGCCCTCCTGCGCATCCGCCGCCATCGCGTTCATGGACATCACTTCCTTCGCATAGCCGTAGGCCTTGGCTTGGTCAAGATCGATCTGCGTGTAGAAGGCCTGCTTGCCGATGGCAACCACCAGCGGGCTGGCTCGGGCTACCTGTTCCGCCAGTTTGCGCGTCGCCGACTCGAGCTCGGCCGCGGGTACCACGTCGTTCACCAAGCCCCACTCCGCCGCCGTGTGCGCGTCCACAAATTCCCCCGTAAGCAGCATTTGTAGCGCCCGCTTGCGGCCAATGGCACGCGTCAACGCCACCATGGGCGTCGTGCAAAACAGGCCGATTTTGACGCCCGGAGTGGCGAACTTCGCTTCCGTGGACGCCACCGCCAGATCGCAAGTGGCCACAAGCTGGCACCCCGCGGCCGTCGCAATCCCCTGCACTTGCGCAATCACCGGCTGCGGAATCGCTTGCAGCTTTAGCATCAGTGCGGTGCAAGCGTCAAAAATGCAGCGGTAAGCACCCAGATTCTGTCCGGTCATTTCACTGAGATCGTGCCCGGAACAAAATACCTCACCCGCGGCGCGCAGGATCACCGCGCGTACTTCACGATTCCCTCCAATAGCCTCCAGGCATTCCGTCAGTTCCTGCATCAGGCTCAGTGAGAGCGCATTGCGCCTTTGCGGCCGGTTGAGCGTGATGGTGACCATGTGGCCGTCACCCGAAAGGCTGATGTTCTCGAATGTCATAACGTAGCATCCCTTGGCTATAGTACCGATTTCAGTAGTACTATCACGTAAGGTCCTTCCATTAGGAGGTTGGCGGGCGCAGAATCGAAAATCATGAAATACTTCTGGTTCTCACAAACCGGCCGAATGAACCAAGCTGGTAGCGGCTTCCGCCATTCGCGGATCAGCTTCTTGTTGCTGCTGGCCGGCGCTCTCACAGCACCGTTGGGAGCCTCTATTGTGAATGATACCAACGCCACAGATGTATCCTTACATACTGGCGAAGATCTTCTGTTCCGGGTCAGTATTCAAGACTACCAGAACGAAGCTTCGTTGTTCGGCGCGCCCCTGCTTCCCACGAGCTTCAGCTTCACTCTGGTAACCGCGCCGACTGACTCCGCCGTACAATTCCAGGCCGGGCTGGAATCGGACAATGGCAGCAACGCTGATATTCTGCCGCAGTCCCTGACCTTCCAGCCGGGAACATTCGACAGTGGGAATTACTCGGGACCTGTCTCCACGTTAAGCGGCTCGTTTTCGCTTTCGAGCAACCAGTCGAATTCGCTTTTCGCCGGGGGCACAGCTTTTCTGGTCATGACGGACCTGGGCGGCAATGTTACGATCGGCCTGCCCCCCTACACCCTGACGGATGATTTGTACGGCAGCGTGTACGGAGGAGGATTGAATGTCGGCGCCTGGACTATCTCTACCTTTTATGATCCTCCTGCTGCTGTCCCCGAACCCGGCAGCGGATTCCTGGTACTCAGCGGTGGCATTGGCCTCTTCATAGCGGCCACGCTGCAGCGAAGGGGGCGGCGCTGGTTTCCGTCAAAAAGCTCCCGTCAATAATGCGGTACGGCTCGCCACCACCGCCTTGCGGATGCCTCGACAGCCGCGCCGTCTCCAGTAGAAGCGCCCCCGCTGGCCCCGCAGCCCGCCAGCAGCGTAGCGATCGATTGCACCGCCGTTCGAAGCGATGCCCGTTTCCCGAAGCCGTTTCGCCGCGTCTGCTATCCTGTTTCCGGGCCCCGCGCCAATTCCATGTTTCCGATTCGCGACACCCAGCCGAGCTATTCCAAACCAGTGGTCACGGTGAGCATTATCGTCATCAACATCCTGGTTTTCCTCTACGAATTTTCTCTCGATTCCTACTCGCAGAACGATTTCATGTACCGCTACGCGCTCATCCCCGATCGCTTCCGTTTCGCAAACGTGATTACCTCCATGTTCCTCCACGGCGGGTGGATGCACGTGCTCGGCAATATGTGGTTTTTGTGGATTTTCGGGGACAACATAGAAGATATTCTGGGCCACGGAAAATTTCTGCTGTTCTATTTCATGTGTGGCATCGTGGCCGCTTTGACGCAGGTCTTTTTCGACCCGGTTTCGCGCGTGCCCATGGTGGGCGCAAGCGGGGCCATCGCGGGCGTGATGGGCGCTTACATGATCAAATTTCCCCAGGCGCGCATTCGCACTCTGCTGTTCGTCCTCCTGTTCATCACGTTCGTGGATGTGCCGGCGTGGATCATGCTCATCTACTGGTTTGCCCTCCAGTTTCTGGGAGGTTTTGAGAGCTTGAGCAGCGCGCAGATGATGCAGGGCGGCACGGCCTTCTTTGCTCACGTCGGCGGCTTCCTCTCGGGAATGCTGTTCATCAACCTGCTGCGGCCGGAAACGCGCTACCGCCGCCGCCGCGATCTCTACTGGTAATGGGCGAGCATCGAACCGCAATGACTTTGGACGTGCTGGCCGTTGCCGCCCACCCCGATGATGTAGAACAGACTTGTGGCGGCACCCTCATCCGCACGGCCGAAATGGGCTACCGCACCGGAGTGCTCGATCTCACCGCGGGAGACATGGGCACGCGCGGCACTCCGGAAAATCGCGTAGACGAATCCGCCGCCGCCGCGCGGATCATGCAACTCTCCTGGCGCGGCAACCTGCGCCTGCCCGATGCGCGCCTGGAAAATTCTCTGGCGGCGCGCACCGCCCTGGCCTTGAAGCTTCGGGAATTGAAGCCGCGCGTGGTGATCCTACCCTACTGGCAGGCACGGCATCCCGATCACTATCGCGCCGGAGAGATGGGATATGAAGCCTGTTTTCTGGCCGGTTTACGCAAACTGGACCCTGATTCGGAACCGCATCGCCCTTTCAAAATCCTATACTCCAGCCTCTACGCGGACGTGAAGCCATCGTTCATCGTAGATATCAGCGCGCAATTCGAACGCCGCATGGCCGCGTTGCTCAGCTATCGTTCGCAATACGGAGGTTCCCAAGATGGCGCAGCGGAGCAAGGCTCGGGCCTGTTCCCTGCCGAGCAGGAGATCCGCGAACGCCTGGGCGCCATCGCGCGTTTTTATGGCAATCTGATCGGCGCGCGCTACGGGGAGCCGTTCGTAGTGAAAGAGGCGATCGAGATCGGGGACATCGTGGCCATGCCGGTACGGTCGATATAACCGGCGTTCCAAACGGCAGAAACGAAACCGCCCGCGTTGACGATGTGGATAACGTCAGGCAGTATGGCAACTGCCAGCGTTGCCTCGCTTCGAATGCTCGCCCTAATGAAACACGTGAGCCGCGCCATGAATTCTTCTGGTGAGCGCGGTAGGAATCGAACCTACAACCTAGTGATTAAGAGTCACTTGCTCTGCCAATTGAGCTACGCGCCCGAGGGAAGCGATGGGATTTAGCGGCGTTGGCCGGAACTGAATTCCGACACAGCGATTATAGCATCCGCGCCGCGGCGATCTGCGCCACATCCAATAGCTTGGGCGGCGATTGCGTCACCGTCCCCAGGGCGTCGCGGAACATGCTTTGGCAAAAAGGACAAGCGGTGCCAATAACCGATGCGCCCGTGGACACCAGTTCTTCGGCCCGCACGATATTGACACGTTTGCCTTTCTCTTCGCCCAGGAACATCTGGCCTCCGCCGGCGCCGCAGCAAAAGGATCGCTCGCGCGCGCGCGGCGGCTCCCGCAATTCTCCCCAGCCCCCGAGCAGGCTGCGCGGGGCATCGTAAACCCCGCGGTAACGGCCCAAATAGCAGGGGTCGTGATACGCGATCGTCTCGGAAGCGCCGTTGGCCGTAGGCAGTTTCGACTGGAAACGCGCCAGCAGTTCGGTGTGATGCTCGATCTCGAAAGAGCCTCCGTACTCCCGCCAGTCCTGGCCGATGGTGCGCACACAATGCGGGCAGATGGAAACCATCTTTTTGACCTTGGCCGCGCGCAGCCGTTCGATATTTCGCTCGGCGAGCTGCGCGATTGCCAGGTCATTGCCCAGCCGGCGCGCGGGGTCGCCCGTGCACTGCTCGTGCGACAGCACGCCGAAACTGAGACCCAGGTGCTTCAAGACTTTCACCAGTGCGAGCACGATTTCGCGGCCCTGCGGATCATATCCGCCCATGCAACCTAACCACAAGCAGTATTCTTGGCTGCCGTCATAAGCCGGAAACTGGCTCCGTTCCACAAATTTCTGGCGCTCGCTCGCGGGAAACCCCAGAGAATTGCCGTTCCGCTCTAACGACAAAAAGAACTTTGCTCCGTAAGAGTCGGCCCATTGGCCTGTGTTCACCAGGCCACGGCGCATACCGATGATCAGGGGCAGGTGCTGGATCCCCACCGGGCATTGAAATTCGCAGCCGCCGCAAGTCGTGCACTGGAAAATGGCTTCTTCAGAGATGTATTTGCCGGTCAACGGGACATCGCCGGCCGGCCCGAATTCCTGCAAGTACCCCCGCAATCCAAGAACGATTTCCTTGGGGTTGAGGATCTTCCCGGTATTGTAGGCGGGACAGTGTTCGGTGCACCGGCCACATTCCACGCAGGTATAGGCTTGCAGAGCGTCAATACGGGTCACGTCTTTGCCGGCGGCGAGCCCGAAATCTTCGTCACCTTCAAGCGGCGGGATGCGGCTGAATCCAGGCCGCCGCAAAAACACCGTAAACGGGCTGATCGCCAGATGCAAATGTTTCGTGTGCGGTATGAGAGGGAGAAAAGCCAGCAGCGTCAAGGTATGCAACCACCAGGCGATGCGGTCGCCGGGCGTCCCTTCCCTCGATGCCCACCCCCACAGGTAAGTCGCCATCAAAAGAAAAATCAGGCCGGCAATGACGCCCGATTCGGGCGAAAGCTCTCCCAGCCAGCGAGGGCGGACGAAAAAGCGGCGTACGAACAGGACGGAAATGGCAACCCCTACCACCGCGGCCCACACCGCCACAAAATCGAAATAGAAGCGCCCGAATCCGTGGTCACGAGGAAGAAATCCAACCCCGAATCCCGAAGCCACGTGATTGATGGTGATGAGCGCAAACGCGCAGAAGCCCCAGAACACAAATGCATGCGCCAACCCGGCGAGCGGCCGTTGCGCGATCACTTTGCTTTGCAGCATGACTTCGGCCAGGAACTGGCCAATGCGGCGGCCCACAGGCCGGAGAGGGAAATCAGGCGTTGGCCGCGCGCGCCGGATTACATCGATAATCCTTCGGACACGCCATGCAAACAAAGCGGCCGATACCATTAGCAAAAGAGCCAGGATCACACGTTCCGCCAAAGAGGGGGTACTCATATGACTTCAACTCGAATGTAGCATGTGCTATAAGGATGAAGTGGGAGTAATGCCGTTGGAGACCGATTGCAAATAATCGTTTCGGGCGCCGCCGGATTCATCGGGTCGCACTTTTGTGACTACCTGCTTGCGCGCGGGCATGTGGTAGTTGCTCTGGACAATTTCCTGACGGGCTCTGCCGCTAACATAGGCCACCTCGCCTCGCATCCGCATTTTCACTTCATCGAACAGGATATTACCAAACCGTTTTCTGTCGAAGGACCCGCCGATTGTGTGGTCAATATGGCCTCGCCGGCCAGTCCCAAGGATTACCTCGATCACCCCATCGAAACTCTGGAGGTGGGATCGATCGGGACGCAGCACATGCTCGAACTGGCGCGCGAGAAAGCCGCGCGGTTTCTGTTGACATCGACCTCGGAATGCTATGGCGACCCTCTGGAACACCCCCAAACCGAAACTTACTGGGGCAATGTGAACCCGATAGGGCCGCGCTCCTGTTACGACGAAAGCAAGCGCTTCGCCGAGGCGATCACCATGGCCTACCACAGAAGGCATGGCCTGCGAACCAACATCGTGCGGATCTTCAATACGTATGGACCGCGCATGAAGCTGGATGACGGGCGCGTCGTGCCCGCTTTTCTCGACCAAGCCCTGCGTGGGGAGCCTCTCACGGTTTACGGCAATGGTTCGCAAACCCGAAGTTTCTGTTACGTCAGCGACCTCGTGGAGGGCATCTACCGCCTCATGCTTTCCGGCGAACGGTATCCGGTAAATATCGGGAACCCGTGCGAGATGACGATTCTGGAATTTGCCCGGCACATACAGCGCCTAACCGGTATGCGCTCCAAAATTGTTTACCAGCCCTTGCCCGAGGACGATCCGAAACAACGCCGGCCGGATATTTCTAAAGCGCGATCCCTGCTTGGATGGGAACCTGCGGTTCCGCTCGATGAAGGGCTCAAGCCTACCATCGAATACTTCCAAAGTCTGCAGGTCAGCGCGTAGTCAGAGGAGACGTTTTCAGCCTTGGCAGGCATTGCGCCCTGACCGATATTCCGCGCGGCGCCCGTTTGCGCCCGAAGGAGGAAGCGGCCGCCAAGAAATAGCCGTACTTCCCCACAGGAGACGAACATGTTACGAGCAGCCCTGCTCACCGCAATGGCCGTCGCGGCACTTGCGCAAACCGCCCCACAGCCGAACGATTATAGCGACGGGAAAGCGTGGCTCTGCCGTCCGGGACGGCATGATGCCTGCGATACCGATCTTACGGCCACGGTGATCCGCGCCGATGGCACGATGACCCGCGAAACGTGGAAGGCCGCTGCCGATCCACCGGTGGATTGTTTCTACGTGTACCCGACGGTATCGGCCGATCCGGGCATGAACAGCGGCATGACCCCCGATGCAGCGGAACTGAATGTGATCCGGCAGCAGTTTGCGCGGTTCGCATCGGTATGCCGCCCCTATGCGCCTGTATACCGCCAGATCACGCTGGCGGGCTTGCAATTGCTGCTGCTTCCGGGAGGGAGCGGGCCGAAATTCGAAAGCGGCGTGCAGTACGACGATGTGCGCGATGCGTTTCACTATTACCTGGACCACGACAACCAGGGGCGCGGCTTCGTACTGGTGGGGCACTCGCAGGGATCGTTCATCCTGACGGAATTGATCCGGCGCGAAATCGATGGCAAACCACTGGCATCGCGCATGGTCTCCGCGATTCTGGCGGGGACGACAGTGGCGGTGGCTCGCGGCCAGGATATAGGTGGCTCGTTTGTACATATCCCGCTGTGCCGCTCGGCAACCGGGACGGGCTGCGTGATTACCTATGCTTCGTTCCGGTCAACAGCGCCGCCGCCGCCCGATACAATGTTTGGCAAAGTGCCGGACCCGAAAATGGCTGCGGCTTGCACCAACCCGGCAAATCTCTCCGGAGGCAGCGGGGAGCTGCGCGCTTATCTTTCGACGCGCGGTGAGACCATCACGGGAACAACTTCGCCAAAGCCCTGGCTCAAGACAGCGCGGCCGATCGAAACGCCGTGGGTCAGCCTGCCGGGATTGTTGACGGCACGCTGCGCTACCAACGAAAACGCTACGTATTTGGAAGTGACGGTGCATCCGGAATCCTCCGCGCTCCGCACCGGGGACATCACTGGCGATTTGGAAGTGGGCGGCCTGACGATGGCGAACTGGGGATTGCACCTGGTGGATATGAATATCGCGATGGGCAATCTCGTCGATATCGTCGGCCAGCAGGGAAAGGTTTGGGCCGCTAAGAGTGCGGCATCTCGAACGGCGCGCTAATCATCATAGATCCTGGAGGCGATTATGCCGGCTTCAACCATAGCGCTCGGGAAAATTGGCATCTGGACCAGGCAGTTCGAAGACTGCCCGGCGGCAAAGGCGCAGGAGACTGCCGCTGAACTAGAACAACTCGGCTTCGGCGCAATCTGGTTTGGAGAAGCGCTGGGCCGGGAGGCGCTGACTAATGCGGGCCTGCTGCTGGCGGGAACGCGGAAAATCGTGATCGCGACCGGGATCGCGAATATTTACGCGCGCGACCCCATCACCATGTCCGCCGGCCAGAAAACGCTGATGGAAGCGTATCCCGGCCGCTTCCTGCTGGGGCTGGGCGTGAGCCATGTGCCGCTGGTGGAGCAATTGCGCGGGCATCGTTACGAGAAGCCGGTCGCCACCATGCGCGCTTACCTGGACACTATGGACCACGCGCCGTATCGATCCGTTGCACCTGCCATCACCACGCCGCGCGTGCTGGCAGCGCTGGGACCGCAGATGCTTCGGCTTTCGGCCGAGCGTGCGGGCGGAGCGCATCCGTACAACACGAACCCGGAGCACACGGCGCAGGCGCGCGCCATATTGGGTCCGGATCGTCTCTTATGCCCCGAGCAAGCCGTGATCTTCGAGACCGATCCGGCAAAAGCGCGGCAGATCGGCCGTGAGTTTCTCGGCTTCTACCTGACCCTGCCGAATTACACCAATAATTTCCTCCGTTTGGGATTCACGGAAGCTGATTTTACGAACGGAGGCAGCGACCGCCTGATCGATGCCATGATCGCCTGGGGCGATATCAATCGCATCCGCGAGCGCATACGCGCCCATCACACGGCGGGAGCCGACCACATTTGCATACAGGTGCTGCCGAAAGACCCGCACGCGCTACCGATAACGGAATGGCGCGAACTCGCGGCGGCGCTTCTTTAAGACGGCGATGCCGTTGACCCGTCACCCCCGCACGGCGGGTGCTGCCTCTCCGGTAAGATCTTCCACCGTTTGCGGCGGATTGTAATACAGGATGCGATGGCAGCTCTCGCAGGCCATTACTTTGTCGCCGCGCTTCAGTTCCTGAAAAAACTGCGGCCGGATGGCCATGTGGCACGCGTTGCAGCCGCCATCCACGGCCTCTGCTACGCCGACCCCTCTGCCCGATTTGCGGGCTCTTTCGTATTGTTGCAGCGTCGGCGGAGTAATCTGCGCGGCAATGCCCGCGCGCTCTTCGAGCAATTTGCGCGAAGCCGCTTCATCGGCGGCTGTCCGGTTCCGCGCTTCCTGTTTTTCAGCCTCCACTTGAGTCTTTTCGGCCTTCAGCGCGGCTTCGGCTGCCTTCACGTTCTTGTCGAGCGGCTCCGATTCGCCCATCAACTCCAGGATTTTGTCCTCTAGCTTGCGGATTTCTTTTTCGCAGAATTCGATTTCACTCTGAAAGGCGCGGTATTGCTCGTTGGTTTTGGCCTGGAGCATCTGGTCCTTCAGTTTCGAGATTTTCTGCTCCTGTGTCTGCACGTCGGATTCGCAGCGCTTGCGTTCCTTCTGATTAGCGGAAAGTGCGGCACGATCGGCTTCGAGCTTGCGCTCATGGGCCACCAGTTTTTTTTCGATTTCCGCGATGTGCTTCGGCAAAGCAGTGATTTCGCGCGCGAGATCGGCCAGTCGCGCGTCGATTTCCTGAACGCGGATTACCAATTGCAGGTCGGGAAGCATCCTTATTCGAAGTGTAGCATTCCAGTAGGGGGTGTGACTTCGAAGCCGGAGTGTAGGCTAGCCCGGGCAGCGGCAACCTGATAGCATAAAGTCATCGGCGAGGACCTCCGCTCCGGTCTGCGGGTCGTGATGGTGGCGACCCGGAATCCCCTAAACATTGGCGCCGCGGCGCGCGCCATGGCGAATTTTGGCGTTTCGCAATTGCGTGTGGTGAATCCGTACGATGTGGCCTTCCGCGAGGCGCGGAGTGCGGTAGGCGCCGCAGCGTTGTTACGCGCGGCGGAACAATATGATTCGGTCGCGGACGCGGTGTCCGATTGCCGCCTGGTGGTGGGTACGACTGCAGTCGGCCATCGAGAGTTGCAACACAGCATCCGGCGCCTGGAGTACGGCGCGCGCCTGATCTTGCGTGGGCTCGGGCGGGGGCCGGTGGCGTTGCTGTTCGGCTCGGAGAAATTCGGCCTCTCGAATGACGACTTGAGCCATTGCCACTGGCTGATGCGCATCCCCACCGTAAGCCAGAATCTTTCGATGAACCTGGGACAGGCAGTGGCGTTATGCCTCTACGAACTGGCGCGCGACCCGGCAGCCGCGAAACCCAATGCCGTGCGGCAGCGCGTCACGCCCGCCCGGGCCGGCGAAATCGAGCAATGCACGCGGTTGTTGCTCGAAGTCCTCGGCCGCGGCGGATACACCAAACCGGTTACTGCTGTTTCGACTGAAGAAAAGGTGCGCCGGCTGGTGCGGCGGCTCAGCATCAGCGGCCGCGACGCTCCGGTCCTGTTGGGCATGCTGCGGCAGATTCTCTGGAAGTTGGACCATCCATGAGATTCAGAACGGCCCGCGCCCACCTCGCCCCTGCCCCTGTTTGGTTTGCGGCCCGGCGCCGCTGAAGGTGAGCGTGACGTCCACGGAGTGATCGCGGTCATTGATCTTGGTATCCGCTTTGGTGGCGCCCAGGTTATCGAACAGGCCCTCTGCGTGCACACCCTTGAGAAATTGATCGGGATAGTCCGGATTGAAGGGCCTGCCTTCTTTGATGGAAAAAATGCGCCGCATCTCGGCTTCGCCATCCAGGTCCAGGCCGGCGATGGTGAGTTTACCCATCACAAAGAGCGGTCCGGAATCGACGTGCACGGCAACATCCACGGTTTTCTTCGCATCGTCGATGGAACGCTCGTTGGTAACCTGGGCATTCAGATATCCGCCGCGGACCAGCGCTTTGCGCATCTTCTCCATACCATCGGATATGCGGTCGAAATTGGCCACTTGATTGACGGGGACGTCCGCGGTTTTGATCAGTTGTTCCGGCCTGATGGGGCATGGTCCGGCGATGGCGAATTTGGCGAGCTGATAGCTATCGCCCTCTTCGACCGTTACGAAGACGTGCAGCCCTTGGACTCCGGTGGCAGGCTCGGTGCGAATGGTTGTGAACTTTACGCGCATCCGGCCACGGGCTTCATACACGGGGCGCACACCTGTGTCCAAAAGCTCGCGGAAATGATCTTCGGTGTAGGGCACGCCGACAGCGACGCCGCCAATGAAATCGCGAAGCACATTTTCCGGCACGGCTTGGTTGCCGAGGAATGTGACCAAGGCCACGACAGGCAGATTGCGCGCGGGCCGGAAGACGATGGCGAGTTGGTTATTGGTTCCGATGGCGTCCACACGGGCAACCACTTTTTCGCTGGAGCCTTTGGAGGCCAGGAAATCCTGAATCCAGGCGGTGTAACGATCGAGGACAGGTTTGGTGGGAGGCACCGAAGCCGCGGAGAACATCGGATCCTTGTTATGTAAGAGCGCTTCCAATTCCGCGGAAGGAACCGGCAACGCCTCGAAGTGCACGGGGTAGGTGGGATCGGATTCGGTCACACGGAATACGCCGGCCTCTCCATTCTGGTTCGCAGCCGGCTCGAACTGATAGTCCACCATGTCAAAAAAGCCGCTGGCGAGCAGGCGGTCGCGTGCCGCATCGAACTCCTGTTTACCAGCCAGTTGTCCGGCCTTCAAACCAGTTAGCGCGAGGACCTGTTCGCGGGTGTAGTGATGATTGCCTTCCACCGACAAGCTCACGATGGGCCATTTGCCGGGCGAGGCGCTCGAAGAGGGCGGAGTTTTGGAAGAGGCGGAGCGGCGCGGCGTATTGGCGGGAGTCTGAGCTGGCGCGGTAAACGCGGCGGCGAGAAACAGAAGCGGCAGCCACTTCATAATTCAATGGTAATGGAGCGATTGGCGGAACGGTGCGTCGAGCACACGGGCGCCTTTTCAGCGCGTCGGCGGAGGCTGAGGCGCGGGGACAGGGTTCACGTGGGAGCCATCGCGGGCGGAGTCGCCGGGGTCCGCGATGATGGTATCGCCATCGCGCAACCCGTTGACGACTTCCAGCTTGTCTCCGTAATCGCGGCCGATTTCCACCTTCTGCAGATGGACGACATGTTGGGCGTCGACCACGGCAACCTCGGTGCCGCTGGCGCGCACGATGAGCGAATCGCCGGGCACGATAATCGGACCGATGCGGCTGGACGGCGTGGCGTCGCTTTTGCCGCTCAGGTCAACCCGGGCGTACATGCCCGGCAGCAGCCTGCCATCGGAATTAGGCACCTGCACTTCTACGAGCATGGTGCGGCTGGAAGGATCCAGAGAGTTGGCCGTACGGGTGACGGTGCCGGGGAAAAGCCGTCCGGGAAGGTTGGGAACGGTTAACCGCGCGGGCTGGCCCACGCGCACGGAACTTTCATTGGCCTGGGGCACATCCACATAAGTGCGCAACGTGGCGGTCTGGGCGATGCGGAACAGAAGGGTATTACCGGAATTCACCAGCGCGCCCACATCCACATTGCGCACGGTGATCAGGCCATCGAAGGGCGCCTTTACCATGCGATAACCCTGCATGTCCTGGAGGCGCGCGAGGTTGGCCTCGGCCGCGCCGACATTGCTTTGCGCAGCGGCCACGGCTTTGGCAAGAGCGTCGAGGTTGGCAACCTGCGCCTTATATTGGGCTTGGTATTGATCGTTTTCCTGGCGGGAAACTGCGCCCTTGGCCGTGAGCTTCTCCCAGCGCTCGGCGGTAACGCGGGCCAATTCCTCGTTGCTGCGGCCCTGTTCCTGGTTGGCGCGGGCCTGTTCGAGCGCGGCTTTGGCCTGTTCGAGACTGGCCTCGGCCTGGCGCACCTGTTGATCGAGCTCGGGCGCTTCGATTTCGGCCAGGACCTGGCCGGCGCGCACGCGGTCGCCAATATCCACCGTGCGGCTGCGGATGTAGCCATCGGCGCGGGCCAGAATGGGGGCCTCGGTGATGGCTTGAATGTTGCCCGGTAATTCGAGCACCTCAGTGCCGGATGAACGCGCCACGGTGATGACCTCTACGCGGGGGAGGGCCTGCTCCTGCTCTTTGGCCTCGGCGCGGATGGTGGCATTGCGCTTCTCTAACGGGATGTAGCCGGTGAAGAATGCCGCGACGATCAGCGCAGCGACAGCCAGGAAGATCGACCACAGCGCCAGCGCGGAAGGACGCCACGCTCCCCCGGGACTGAGCGGGTTAGCGTGTGCTCCATGGGGCGCGCCGTTGTGTGTGGCGAGTTGGCGCTTGAGATCGGCGATTTCCTGCCGCAGGCGAGCCTCTACTGACTGAGGGGCCGGCTCGGGGACTGACTCGGGTGTCTCGATTTCCGGTGATTCGGGATCAGGTGAGATATGTCGCATCAGTCTCCTAGTGACAAATTGCCGGTCATACGGTTCCACTCCACCTCATCGGCGCCTTTGCGCTCTTCCTCTTCGAGCAGGCGTTCGTGATCCACCGGAGGCTTCGTCCTGAGATAACTATAGATGATCGGGACCACGAACAGGGTGGTGACTGTAGCGAACATCAGGCCGCCGATCACAGCGCGGCCGAGCGGCGCGTTCTGCTCGCCGCCTTCGCCCAAGCCCAGAGACATGGGCAGCATGCCAAGAATCATGGCGGTAGCGGTCATCATGACCGGCCGCATGCGGGCGTAGCCGGCGGAGAGCATGGCTTCGTGCGCCGAAATTCCGCCTACCCGTTCGTCATTGGCGAAAGTGACCATCAAAATGCTGTTAGCGGTGGCCACGCCGATACACATGATCGATCCCATCAGGGACGGCACACTGAGGGTGGTGCCGGTAACGAATAACATCCACAAAATACCGGCCATCGCGCCGGGCAGCGCCATCAGGATGATAAAGGGGTCAACCCACGACTGGAAATTCACCGACATCAGCAGGTAAACCAACACTACGGCGAACATCATGCCGATTCCCAGGCGGAAGAAGGAGGACTTCATGGTGTCGTACTGGCCGCGCAGCGCAAACGTTGCGCCCCGAGGCAAGTGAGGCTCCTCCTCATGCATGATCTTCTCAATTTCCGCGCCCACGCTGCCCAGATCGCGGCGATCGGTATTGGCGTACACGTCGAATACCGGGTACACGTTGTAGTGATTAATGATGACGGGAGTGTAGTCGCGGCTGGCGGTGACCAGATTGGAGAGCAGTTGTGTGCTGCCGGGCATGGCGCCCGGATTGCCGTAGGCCTGCGAAGCGCCGCTGGGCGATACGCCCACAAAATTGTTTCCAGCGGCCGCAATACCGGCCTGCGAGCCGGGAGTGGTGGTGTTGACGGCACTGGTGGCCGCGGAGACCGGCGTGCGCAGCAGGGCGTCCAGGGAATTGATCTTATACTGGGGCGTCTGGATGGTCACGTTGTAACTGACGCCGTTATCCCAATTCACCCAGAAATTCGGCGCGAGCGTTCCATTCCCGGTGAGAGAGATCAGCATATTATTAGTGACGTCGCGCTGCGTCAGGCCCAGTTCCGAAGCTTTTACACGGTCGACATTGAGGCGGATTTCGGGCTGGTCCACCACCTGGTGAACGTGCACATCGGCGGCGCCTGGAATGTCGGCAATGCGCCGCGCGAGCTTCTGGGCAATCTGATAACCCGCTACTTCATCACGGCCCACCACTTGTAAATCGATGGGCGCCGGCAGGCCGAAATTCAGAATCTGAGTGGTGATGTTGGCAGGCTGAAAGAAGAAGCTCATGTCCGGGAATTCTTGCGCCAGGCGTTTGCGGAGCAAAACCTCATAGTCGCGGGTGGAGCGGTGTTTCTCTTTATTGAGAGAAATCAGGATCTCGCCGTCTGCGTTGGAGATGGTGGGAATATCGCCCTGGGCAAGGCTAGTCCAACTGTTCGGCACACCGATGTTATCGATGATGGTATCCATCTCCTCGGGCGGGACGACTGCCCGGATGGCGGTGTCGATACGCGCAAAGCGCGCTTCGGTTTCTTCAATGCGCGTGCCGGCAGGGGCGCGGGCGTGGAGCCGCATCTGGCCGGAATCGACATTGGGAAAGAAATCCCGTCCCACCAGCATCATCAAGCCGAGAGAGCCGACAGAGGCCAGCGTAAAAGCCGAAAGCACCAGCGCGCGGCGCCGTAGCGACCAATCGAGAAGCCCGATGTAGCGGAAGCGGAGGTGTTCGAAGAATTGATTGAACAAATGGTGAATGTGGCCGAAAATGCCCTTGTCACTTGAATGCTGGCCGAGCTGATAGCGCCGCACTTCCGGCTTCAGAAGATAACGCACGAGGGTAGGAATGATGGTGCGCGAGAGCAGATAAGAAGCCAGCATCGCGAACACCACTGCCATGGCCAGAGGAGTGAACAGGAAACGCGCGGTGCCGGTCAGCAGCAGCACGGGGACGAACACGATGCAGATGGAGACGGTGGATACGAATGTGGGCACGGCGATCTGCATCGCGCCATCCAGCACGGCCCGCACCAGCGGCTTCCCCATGCCCAGATTGCGGTGCGTGTTTTCGATTTCTACCGTGGCATCGTCTACCAGGATGCCGACTGCGAGCGCCAGGCCACCCAAGGTCATCACGTTGATGGTCTGGCCGAGCAGGCTCAGGATGGAGAGCGAGGTCAGGATGGAAAGCGGAATGGAGATGCACACGATGAATGTGCTGCGCCAGCTTCCGAGAAACAGCAGGATCATGGCGCCGGTAAGGCCCGCGGCAATCAGCGCTTCCCGCAACACGCCCTGGATGGAGGCGCGCACGAAAACCGACTGGTCAGCCAGGGCGGTCACTTTCAGCTCTGGCGTAATGGTGGCGAGGATGCGTGGCAGCGTATTTTTCACCGCGTTGACAATAGCCAGCGTAGAAGCCTGGCCCGTGCGCGTGACGGTCATCAAAACGCCGCGCGCTCCGTTGGTGCGCACGATATTGGTCTGCGGAGAAAAACCGTCGCGGACCTGCGCCACATCCCTCATGTAAACCGTGGCGCCGTTGACCGTTTTGATCGGGAGATTATTCAGATCGTCCAGCCGCAAGGGGCTGTTGTTGACTTTTACCTGGTATTCGATATCGCCCAGCTTTGCCGTGCCGGCGGGAAGGATGATGTTCTGGAGGGTCAAAGCGTTGGAAACATCGGCGGGGGAAAGCTGCTTGGCGTAGAGTTCGTCCAGGTTCAGGTCCACCATGATGGTGCGCGCCTTACCGCCAAACGGGTAAGAAACGCTAGCGCCTTGTACGGTGGCCAGGGGAGTGCGGATAAAGTTGTTGCCCAGGTCGAAAATGTCCTGCTCCCGCAAAGTTTTGCTCGAAAGCCCAAGCTGCAGCACGGGAACGCTGGCCGCGTCGTATTTGAGGACCAAGCCGGGGAACATGCCGGGCGGCATAGACCGCACGGAGGTATTGATCAGGGAAGTGACCTGAGCCACCGCCATATCGACATGCACGTTGGGATGGAAGTAAATGTGGATGACAGCGATGCCGTTGTAGGACTGCGATTCGATGTGCTCGATGTCGTTCACGTTGGAAGTGAGGCCGCGCTCGAAATTGGTGACCACCCGCTTCTCCATCTCATCGGGCGAGAGGCCGGAAAACTGCCAGAGGACGCTCACAATGGGGATGTCGATATACGGAAAGATATCGACCGGCATCGTGACGATGGCTGTTACACCCAGGATGGCGATGAGGATCGCCATGACCACAAAGGTGTACGGGCGGCGGAGTGCCAGACGGACGATCCACATAAGTTATTACCCTCGAACGCTAGCGGCCGGTAGCAGTTCCACAGCCACCGCGGGTCGGGCTGCGTGGTGGAACTGGCGGTTAGGGTGAGTATATCATCCGGTGATCAGACGACGAACGGCCCGGCCCAAAGGGGCTATTTCGCTCTAGTTTCGCCACGGCGGGCGATGATAACTTGGGGTATCCACTGCTGCCACTGAAGCACTCGTCGAATGCGAGTGGCGTTGAGACCCCCAAAGGGTGATAAGATGCTCGCACACCCATAATGTCCAGGCCCTCAGGCATACGGCGCTGGCTGGCTCTGCTGGCTTGCTTTTGCATACTGGCGATTGCCTTTTCTTTCGGCCTGTTTTCGCTGCCGGCGTTCTATCCGGTTCTCATAAAGCAATTTGGCTGGAGCCATGCCGCGGCGGCGGCGGGCGGGTCGATCGTGCTGTTGTTGATCGGTACGTTTTCGCCCGTGGTGGGTTGGCTGGTGGACCGCTATTCACCCAAGGCGGTTTTGCTGGGCGGCGTGCTGACGGTCGCGCTGGCGTTGACCTTATTGTCCGGCGCGCGGTCACTAGGGGCGTATTACGCGGATTGCCTGCTGCTGGGTATTGGGACCTCCGCCGTTTCCATTCTTCCCAACTCCATTCTGATTGCTCCCTGGTTTGAACGGGGGCGCGCGAGCGCGGTCGGGTTGATTAATGCGGGCATCGGAATGGGGGGAATTGCCCCTACCCTGGCCAACTCCCAATTTGCGCACCGGGGCGCGGGCGGGACATTCCTGTTCCTGGCCGCTTGGATGGCCATCCCGTTTCTGCTGACGCTGTTGATTATTCCGCGCGGTAGTTCGAGAAGCGTCTCCGCTGCGTCTCCGGCCAAGGCAGGTGTGGATGCTCCGGGAGCAGTTGCTCTGTTGCGAATGCCTTTGTTCTGGATTTTCGGCCTGAGCGTTTTCTTCGCGGCCCACTCGATGGTGGCGGTGCAGCAGAACCTGATTCTGTACTTGCGCGGCGAGCACGTGGGCGCGGCTCGGGCGGCGCTGGCGCTCAGCGTGGCGATCTGGTCGAGCGCACCGGGCAAAGTGATTTCGGGCGCGATTGCCGACCGGTTCTCTGCGCGCATGGGGGTGGTATTCAGCGTAGTGTGCATCGGGCTTGGTATTACCACGTTACTGACCGCCGATCCCGGCTCAGGGCTGATTTTCCTGTTTGCCGTGATTTTCGGCTTGGGCTATGGCGGTATCTTCAACGCCACGCCATCCATCGTGTTCGAGTATTTCGGCGCGCGCGGCGTGGGCGCAGTGATGGGGCTGTTCCTGGTCTTCTTCGGCCTGGGCACCTCGAGCGGGGGCCTGCTGGCAGGATATCTGTTCGACCGCACGCACCACTACGCAGTTCCGTTTACTCTCGACCTGGCGATCACCAGCGCGGCTTTGATTTTACTGCTGGCCAGCGCACGGCAGACGAGCATATCTGCGCGGGCGCGGCTCGGCACCGCACTCGCCAGCCGCACATCCTGATATGGCCACTCCTCTGATATTGGAAGGCAAATGCTGGAAGTTCGGTCACAATATTCCGACCGATCTCATCACGCCTACGCACATTACTTTGCGCAGCATCCCGGAAATGGCTAAGCACGTTCTGGAGACGGCCAATCCGGATTTTCCAAAAGAGGTCCAGCCCGGCGATCTTATTGTTGCGGGGCGCAACTTCGGCTGCTCCTCGGGCCGCGCCATCGCTCCTAAAGCGATCAAGGCCACAGGCGTGAGTGTCATTGTGGCGGAGTTGTTTGCGCGGACGTTTTATAGAAATGGCCATGAGATCGGCCTGCCATTGCTCGAAGCGCCGGGGGTGCACGATCTGGTGGAAACGGGCGACCGTTTGCGGGTGGATATCGTGCGGGGCACGGTAGAGAATCTGACATCGGGCAAGCGGATTCAGGGCACGCCGCCGCCGGACTTTCTTCTGGAGATGCTCGAGGCCGGCGGGCTGATTCCGCTGCTGAAAGCCGGCTCGCGATTTTTCCCGGAGGCAGAGTCACAGGAATGACTTTGCTGCTGTCGAACGACGAGGTAGAACGCGCGCTCACTCCGGAAGAGTCAATCGCTGCGACCGAGTGTATTTATCGCGAATTGGCCGAGGGCAAAGCGGTGAACCGGCCGCGCAGCCAGACCTACATGCCCGTGGAATCGAAACAGCATCCGGGCTTTCGGTACCGCTTCAAATCGCAGGAAGGCGCGAGCGAACAGACCGGCGTTTGGGCATTGCGCATTACTTCGGATATGGCGGGTTTCTCGTACACCGCGGGCATTAAGCGGCGGCGTATTCTGCCGGTGGCGACGGGCGATCGCTATTGCGGGCTGGTGATTCTGTTCGACCTGGAGCGCCTGGAGCCGGTGGCCATTATGCCGGATGGCGTAATTCAGAAAACGCGGGTGGCGGCGCTCAGCGCGGTGGGCGCGAAGTGCCTGGCGCAGGCGCGGCCGCGCGTGCTTGCGTTATTCGGCAGCGGCTGGCAGGCGGGTGCGCACCTGGAGCTGTTGTGCCATCAGTTTCCTTTCGAGCGCGTGAAGGTGTACAGCCCCAACCAGGAGCACTGCCGCGAATTTTGCGAAGGCATGAGTTCACGGCTGGGACGCGCGGTGGAAACCGCCGGCTCGCCGCAGGAAGCCGTGGAGGGCAGCGATTTCATACAAACCGCCACGGCGGCGTGGGACCCGGTGTTTGACGGGCGCCTCGTCGAGAAGGGAATGTATGTGTGCTCGATCGGCGGCTCCGATGCCAGCAGCAAGCGCCGTGAGATAGACGATGAAACGCTGCGCCGCGCGGATGTGTACGTGGTCCACTCGAAGGAGGTTGCGCAGCTCGATCAATCGCCGGACGTGTGGGAGGCTGCGCAAAAAGGCATCGTGCGCTGGGAGGCCATTCACGAGATTCAGGATCTGGTGGCCGGCAAAGCGGTGGGCCGCACGAATCCGGACCAGATTACGGTATTCAACAACAACACGGGCGCGGGAACGCAGTTCGCCGCTTTGGGAGCCGCCGTGCTGCGGCGGGCGCGCGCGCTGGGACTGGGAAAGGAACTGCCGACGGAGTGGTTTCTGGAGGATGTCTCGCCATAAACCGCGGGTGTCATGATCGGAAAGACATGCTGAACCAGCAACGCCTGCAGCAACTCAGCGATCTGATGGGGGAGCGCCAGTGGGACACGCTCGTCCTATACGGCCACACGTGGCGCAAGGATTTTTTTCGCTGCCTGCTAAACGTGAATTTCTCCGGCCCGCACGCGGCGGCGGTGGTCGCCCGCGCCGGCCATGTGCAGGTGATTGTGGCCGACCCTTGGGACGCGGAACTCATCGGTGAATCCGGCATTCCCGCGACGGCGGCATCGAATTTTGCGGAAGATCTCGGCTGGCTGGCTTCGGGGAAAACAGGCGTGGCGGGGATGGAGTTGATGGAGGCGCAGTTCGTCGAAGCCTTGAGGCAACCGGAGTCCGCTACTTTTGCGGTGGAAGAACTGCGGCGTGTGAAAAGCCATGAAGAGCTGGCTTGTATTCGTAAGGCCGCGGAACTGGCCGATCGGGGCTATCAGCGCTTCGTGGATGCGGCTGCGCCCGGCATGACCGAGTATGAACTGGTGGCCGAGGTGGAAGCGTTCCTGAAGGCCAATGGCGCGGAAGATAATTTCATGCTAATTGCTTCCGGAGGCACGGAAGTGAGGGGCATGAAACCGCCCACCGGCCGCAAGTTCCGGGAGGGCGACTCGGTGACCACCGAACTGACGCCGCAGGTGAATGGCTACTGGGCGCAGATTTGCCGCACGCTGGTGATCGGGGAACCGAGCGCGGGCCAGCGCGAATCGTTCGCGATTTTTTCGGAAGCGCAGAAGGCCGCGGAGGAGTTTCTCCGGCCTGGCGTAAACATAGCCGATGTGGCGCGCGTGCAGAACGACGTGTTCCGCAAACATGGTTACGGCGAGTACACAGGCCCGAAATATACGCGCGTGCGCGGACACGGCCTGGGCCTGCACTGCGATGAGAATCCGTGGATTCTGGAAGAGGTGAACTATACGGTGAAAGAGGGCATGGTTCTGATCGCACACCCGAATACGTACTTGCCTCTGGCGGGCTACATGGTTTTCGGCGATTCCCTGCTGGTGACCGCCGATGGCTGCACCCCCCTGAATCACACCGAAAGGAAACTGTTTCGCAAGTGAAACGCGGCTGGATTACCTGGGAAGAAACCGAACTGCCGCGCGAGGCGTTCGAGACCCGGCTGGACGGCCTGCGCCAACACCTGGTCGAACGCAGCTTGCCGGCCGTGGCCATTTACACCGATGTGTGGCGGGCGAACCGGGTGCGCCATTTTTCCAATTTCATGCCGTATTGGAATCGCGCGCTGCTGGTGGTTCCCTGTGAGGGCCCGCCGACTCTTTTGTGCAGCCTTTCGCCGCGCGTTTATCCGTGGATTCGCTCAGTAACAATTCTCGAAGATATCCGGCCCAGCCCGAACCTCGCGCAGCAGCTTTTCGCGATGGCGCAGGAAAGAGGGTGGAAGCGGCTGGGCGTGCTGGATTTGGAGCGGCTTCCCGCGGATCTTCATGAGCAGGTGGTTGGGAGGGCCGCCGATGCGCCAATCGAGATAGAAGGTGTCTCGTTCCGCGTTGCGCCCGACCGTTGGGAACTGGAGATGTACCGTCAGGCAGCGCGGATGGCGCGCGCAGGTTTAGAGGAGCACCTAGCGGGGGCGATCGGCCTCGCGGACCACGAATTGACGAGCCGCCTGGAGAGAACCTTGCGCCGCGCCGGCGCAGAGGACCTGGTGATTCTAGTCTCGAACGGCGCCAGAGTTCCGGCTCCGGCTCGCGGCGAAACTCTGGGACCGGATTTTTCCGTAGCGCTGGCTTTGGAATATCGCGGGCATTGGGTGAAAATCGCGCGTTCGGCCAGCGCGCGCGATCCGTTTCCCACGCGGATTCACGTGGAGACCCTCTCCGGGCCTTACCCTTACGAGTTCTCGGGCCGGCTGGAGGCGCCGGCTATTCTCGCGCTGCGGTTCGAATCACGGACGGGGAGCCTGCGGCTGTTTCATGGGGATAGTTATTTTTCGGGCGAGCAGGGCCTCGAGCTGTTATGAACATGATCGAAAAGATTCTGGCGCGAGGCGCGGGGAAAAAACATGTTTCGCCGGGCGATGTGGTGGTCGCGAAGGTGGACCTGATGGTGATGCACGACCTCAGCTCCAACTTTGTGATGCGCGTGTTCGAGACGGAAATGGAAAATGCCTCTATTTGCGACCCCGAGCGGATCGCGTTCGTCTTCGATCACAATTTCTCTCCGGCGACCCAACAGGCTGCCGAGGCCCTGGCAGCCGTGCGGCGGTTCGCGGCGCGGCATGGAATTCACAAAGTGTTCGATGGCGGCCATGGCAGCGTACACCACGTGATTATTGAGAACGGCTTATGGGCGCCGGGGCAGATTATTATCGGCTGCGATTCGCACACGCCCATCTACGGCGCTTTGGGAGTATTCGCCACAGGGGTGGGCAACAACTCGATGGCGGCGCTCGGTTTTGCGCACGGACGGGCGTGGTTCCGCGTCCCAGAAACCATGCGGGTTTTGTTTCACGGCCAAGCCCAGGCCGGCGTTACGCCGCGCGATGTGGCGCAACATTTGGTGGGCCGTCTGGGCGAAGATGGAGCGGTGTACAAGGCGGTCGAATACGCCGGTCCGTACATGGAGGCGATGGAGATCGAAGACCGCATCCTGTTTCCGCTGATGTCGATCGATATCGGTGCCAAGTGCGGTTATGTGAATCCGGATGAGAAGACGCTGGCGTTCGCCCGCGCGCGTTCGGCGGCGAAGGATTTTGAAATGCCGGTGAACGATGCGGACGTTATTTACTGCGACACGCTGGAAATCGATGTGAGCACGCTCGAGCCACAGGTGGCGTGTCCGCCCACGGTGGGCAACGTGAAGCCGGTGGGGGAGATCGCCGGAGTGAAGATTGACGTAGCGGAAATTGGCGGCAGCACGGGTGGACGGTTATGCGATCTGCGCACGCTCGCGGCGCGCCTCAAAGGCCGGCACGCGGCGGAGGGAGTGCGGCTGCAGGTGGTGCCGGCATCCCGGGCCATTTACCGCGAGGCTATGAGGGAAGGCCTGCTCGAAACATTATTCGATGCGGGCGCCAATATTTTCCCGCCCAGCGCGGGATCGAACCAGGCGTTCAATATGGGCGCACTGGCTGAAGACGAGGTCATGATCTCGACGCAGGCGCGCAATTTTCCGGGCCGCAACGGCCATCCGAAGGCGCGGCATTATCTGGCCAGCGCGGAAACGGTGGCGGCTTCGGCGCTCGCGGGAAAGATTGCGGATCCGCGATGAAAGGCGGGGCAGAAGCCAAAGTGTCTTCTTCGCTCAGGGGTAGAGGAGCACTTTGAGCACGCCGGGTTGGGCGGCGCGGGCGAAGGCCTGGGGCGCATCTCGAAGCGGGTAGCGCGCGCTGATCATTTCTTCCACGCGAATCAACTGGTGATCGAGCAGCGGCAAGGCGGCTTCGAAGCGGCCACAGCGGGAGCCAACCAGCGTCAGCTCATTGACAATGATCGGGGCGGTGTCGATGGGGACCATACCGTGCTGCGTGGACTTCAGGATCACGGTGCCGCGAGGGCGTGTCATAGCGGCCGCCTGGTGTAAGCCTTCGGGACTGCCGGTCGCTTCCACCATCCAGTCAAAAGCGGCTGGCGGCAGTCCATTTGCCAGTTGCGTGGCCACTCCAGCGGCACGAGCGATAGCCAGCTTGTCCGGATGCCTTCCGAACAGGTGGACGCGGTAACCATTCGCGTTCAGGACTTGCGCGATCAGCAAACCCAACTTGCCATCACCCAGCACGCCCACCGGGGCGCCGCAAGGAATGTTGACCTGATCGAGGATTTCGCAAGCTGCTGCCAGGGGCTCCGTAAATACGGCACGCTCGCTCGAAACACCATCGGGCACGACATGGAGATTCGCCTCGGGGAGGACAAAGAACTCTTCAAATGCGCCCGGCTGGTTCACAATGCCAAGCACGGTGCGGTTGGGGCAATGGCGCTCCAATTCTCTGCGGCACCACTCGCAATCCTGGCAGGCGAGATTGATTTCACCCACGACGCGCTTGCCCGCGAGGGAAGGAGTAGAGGCTTCGACCACTTCGGCAACGAACTCGTGTCCCGGAATGCCGGAAAAGCCGTAGTAGCCGCGCTCAAGCTCGAGATCGGTGTTACAGATACCGCCGCACAAAAGCCGAAGAAGAGCAAACCCGGCGGGCCGCTTCGGGAGCGCAA
>JASIAM010000251.1 GCA_030041985.1 Bryobacteraceae bacterium
GAGGTCCCACTTCATGACCCGTGCCTGGGCTGGTATCAGCTTCCTTGGATTTCTCTTCCCGATTGCCTTCAGCCAAGTTTCTGCGCCCCCTCCCCGCTTCGATATCGCCGATGTTCGGGTGAGTCCGCGCCGATTGGGTCAAGAATGCGGCCCACGCAATGCAGGGCGGATTCCTCACCGCTGGCCGGTACGAGCTGCGCCGCGCCACCATGCTCGACCTCATCCGCACTGCGTACGCGGTCGACGCCGACAAAGTGTTTGGCGGCCCGAGCTGGCTCGATTACGATCGCTTCGACATCCTCGCCAAGGCGCCTCCGAATACAGGGTCTGCAACCCTCCGCCTGATGTTGCAGTCGCTGCTGGCGGATCGGTTCAAGCTCGTCGCCAAACAGGACACCAAGCCCGTGCCTGCCTATCTGCTTTCGAAGGGAAAGGGCGACGTGAAACTGAGACCGGCGAATGGCTCGTCAACCGGCCAATGCGTGATCCTACCGTCTAGTTTCGGCGATGGCCCTCCGACCGTTGGCATCCGATGTCGCAACGTGACTATGGAGGCTTTCGCCTCCGATTTTCGCCGGCTGTCTGGCAGCAGCTTCCGGAACCTCCCAGTGGTGGACGCGACTGGCATCGAAGGCGCCTGGGACTTCGATTTCCGATACTCCCTGCTGCCGGCCAGCCCGGCCGCGGGTACTGTGCCGCAGCGTCCACCAATCTTGGAAGCGGTTGAAAGACAACTGGGCTTGTCTCTCGTCCTCAAGACGGCTCCGCAGCCTATGCTTGCTGTGGAAAGCGTCGAGGAGCGGCCGTCACCGAATCCGCCCGGTATAGAGGAGAGCCTTCCTCCTCTTCCTCCACCTGAGTTTGAAGTGGCTTCCATTCGCCCTTGCAGCGGCAACGGATTGAGAAGCCCGCGGTTCGAACCGGGAGGCCGCGTGACTGCCACGTGCGTGCCTCTGCTCAACCTCATCAGGCAAGCCTTTAACTTGGCCCCTTTCGAGGACCCTGTGGGAGTGCCGAAGTGGCTCAACGACGGCACAACGCGCCATAACATCAGCATCGTGGCGAAGGCCCCGGAGGACGTCGCTCCGGACCCGCAGCACCAGGCGGAGGCTCGTGACCTGCTCAACGCCATGATCCGCGCGCTCCTGGTGGACCGCTACAAAATGGCGGCTCATTACGAGGAGCGCCCCGTCGATGCCTATACGCTAATCGCCTTAAAGCCGAAGCTCACGAAAGCAGACCCATCGGGCCGCACCGGCTGCACCAGTCAAAATCAAGGCCAGGGCGGCAGCTTGATCATCACGTCTAGGATCAGGCTTCAGACCACCTTGGTTTGCAAGAACATGACCATGGCCCAATTCGCCGAGCAAATCCAAGCCTACGATCCTGATATGTTTTATCCCGTGTTGGATGGCACTCAGCTCGATGGCGCCTGGGACTTCACGATCAACTATGATGCCTTCGCGAAGGTCCTCGCAGATCTGCTCGCGAGGACTAGACTGCTCGCCGGCCGGGGCGCCGATCCGAATGGCGGGGTGTCGGACCCGTCCGGCGCCGTCTCCTTTACCGATGTGCTCGAAAAGCAGCTCGGGCTGAAGCTCGAAAAGCAGAAGCGGCCTGAGCCTGTGTTGGTCATCGACCACATCGAAGAAACGCCGACGGAGAACTGATATGCTGCAACCCTCCACGGCGCGCGGAAATTCTATTATCCGAATCGGAGATTACAGCGCTGCCTTCACCGCATCGGCGATCTGCTGCTCCTCGGAATATCCGTCGAAACGTTTCACCTGTTTGCCGTTGCGGCCGAAGATTACGGTTACCGGCAGTTCGTCGAGCTTGAATTGCTCAAAAAGTGGTTGCGGGCCCAGGGCGACGTTGTAATCCATGGGGTGTTTCTTGAGAAACGGGCGGACAACCGTAGCGCCGTCATCATCCATGGAGACTCCGAGCACGGCCACGCCTTTCGGGCCGTATTCGCGCAGGATCTGATTGAAGCCCGGGATCTCATGAACACAGGGAACACACCAAGTGGCCCAAAAATCTACCACCACTACTTTGCCGTTCAAAGCAGCGGTGTCGAATGGAGAGCCATCGAGGTTATTTACTTTGGGGAGATCGGAGCCATCGGCCGCGACTTGCCCCGCGGCCTGTCCACCAGCAGGGGTGGGCGCGGCCGTCGCTCCCTTTTCGAGAAACGCGAGGAACACCTTCGGGTCCGTAGTCCGATCGGGCGAGACCGCGATTACGTTTTCGTTGGCATCCACAATCGCGTAGAAGGGAGTCGAGATGGTCTGAAATTTGGCCTTTTCGAAGTCGGCGTTCTTCCCGGATGCCTGATCTTCGCCGTCGGTGTACAGTTCCACCAGGACGAAGTTTTTCAGCACGTTCGCGATTTCCGGACGGGGCAGGATATTAGCTTCCATCCAGTGGCAGTTGGCGCAGGCGTAGCCGGTGAAATTCACGAAGACCAGCTTGCCCTCGCGGCGCGCCTGGTCGAGGGCTTCGGGATACTGATTCTTCAACCAGACGAGATTCGTTCCGGACGAAGCGACCCCGGGCGCTCCGCTGTCCGCGGCGGGAACATAGGCATCCCAGAAACCGAGCTTGCCCCCGAGCATGCCGGGCACGAAGGTGAGGGACAGCACGAGGAAGGCCATGCCGGTGAGCAGCCGGCCGAGTCCCATGCGGTCATCCGGCTTAATGCCTTCGAGGCGCAGGAAACCCAAGAGGTACAGCCCCGCCATGGCGGTGAGCACGATCCACGCCGCCAGGAACCGTTCCCGCGTGAGCAGGCCCCAACCCAATACCTGGTCCATGCTCGCGAGGTATTTCAGACTGGCCGCCAGAATCACGAAGCCCATCACCACTTTCACGCGCGCCAGCCAGCCACCACTGCGCGGCAAGCGCTGCAAATACGACGGAAACAGCGCCAGCAGGAAGAACGGCGAGGCCAGCCCGGCGGCAAACGTCACCATTCCCACTATCGGCCGCGCCAGGCTTCCGCCAACAGATGCGGCCAGAAGCGTTCCCACAAACGGCCCCACGCAGGCAAACGAGGCGAGCGAGAATGTCAGCCCCATGAGCAGCGTTCCCGCGAATCCGCCCTTCTCCGATGACCGGTTGAGGCGCGTCAGAATCGACGAAGGAATGGTGATTTCGAAGGCGCCCAGAAGGCTCAGGCCAAAAACGATAAACAGCGCGCTGATGAAACCATTCACCCACGGATTGGCGCCGAGTTGCGCCACGCCCGCCGGGCCCATAATCGCGGTCGCCAAAAGGCCTAGCCCGGAGAACAACACGATAATGCCAAGGCAAAACACTAAAGCTTGGCTGAGGGCGCTACTTCTTTTCCCCGCAGCAGAAGGCTCCGCGCTACTCTGCTGGTTCATGAAATAGGAGACCGTGATGGGAATCATCGGGAAAACACACGGAGTAAAAATTGTTGCGAGGCCGAATCCGAACGCCACCAGCAGAAACGCCCACCAGCCTTGATCCTGCGAGCCGGACGTGGAAGCAGCGCCCGGTTTGGGAGGGGAGGGCACTGCGTATCCGGGTGGAAGGCTCACTGCCGCTGCCTGGGCTGCGGGATCGATCGCCAAGGTCGCGCTGGCCGGCCGCTTCACCGGAGGAATGCACTTTTTATCGTTGCAGGTCTGGTAGCGCGCGGTAACGGTGAGTTCGGCGGGTCCCGGGGCCGCGTCCTTTTTCAAATGCAATTCCACCAGGAATGCCACCGCCTGTTCATAGGTTTCGGTTTCGGCATTGGCGGTGGGATCGAACGCCCGTTTCGGCGCCGGCTGCAGCACGCGGTAGCTCTCGATTATCGAATTTGGCGCGAGTTGGAGGGTGGTGGGAATCGCCGCTGCCGTGGACATCGAATAGATGTGCCACCCCGCATCGATGTGCCCGGTCATGCGAGCAAGCACCACGGCGCCTGGGGGAGCAGTGGCCGGATCGAGCGCGAGATCCCACTTCACCTGGTCCTGGGCGAAAGCGGTGAACGCCACTACCAATGCAAGCGCTAACTTCATAACAACTCCCGGCGGTTGGAGCTACTATCCCGGTTCGCACGCCTTGGCGCGCAGTTCTTCTTCGATGAGCCGATTGATGCCGGCTTTGGAAAATTCCGTAGCCACGCGAATTCCATTGCGGATCGCATTGCTGTTGGAGCGGCCATGGCAGATAATGCAGACGCCCCGCACGCCCAGCAGCGGCGCGCCGCCGTACTCGGAGTAGTCCAGGCGCTTCTTGAAATCCGCGTACGCCGCTTTGGACAGCACATAGCCGATCTTTCGGGTCAGCGTAGCTTCGAGCGATTCATGGAGGAGCGATTTCACCATTTCCACAATGCCTTCGCTCACTTTCAGAGCGACATTCCCGGTGAAGCCATCGCAGACGATCACGTCCACGTTGCCGGCGTAAATGTCCCCCCCTTCCACATTACCTACAAAATTAAGGTTGAGGTTCTGCAGCAAAGGCCAGGCGGCGCGTGTGAGGTCATTGCCTTTGTGCTCTTCCTCGCCGATCGACAGAATACCGACGCGCGGCTTGGGCCGGCGCAAGATGGCGCGGGAGTAGATTTCGGCCATCACCGCGAATTGGGCCAGCATGCGCGGTGAGCAATCCACGTTGGCGCCCACATCCACCAGCAGCACAGGGGAACCAACGACCGTAGGCAGCACACCGACCGAAGCGGGCCGGTCCACGCCCGGCACCAGGCCCAAAACCACTTTCGCGGTGGCCATAACAGCGCCGGTATTGCCTGCGGAAATGAAGCCCTGGGCGCAGCCATCGCGCACCAGGCGTGAGGCTACACGCAGCGAGCTGTCGCGCTTGGTGCGCACCGCGCGAGCCGCGCTATCGTGCATAGTGATTCGTTCGCTCGCGTGCACAATCTCGATTGGCAACTCGCGCCAACCATCGTGCTGTTCGAGTTCTTTGCGGACCAGATCCTCCTGGCCAGCCAAAATCACTTTCACGCCCAGTTGACGGACGGCGCTCAGAGCGCCTTCAACCTCAGGACGGGGGGCGTGGTCGCCGCCCATTGCATCCACCGCAATGGTGACCATGTTGGCGCACGTCTATTCTTCGACGACTTCGACCACTTCACGGCCCTTATACTGCCCGCAATGAGGACAAACCCGATGCGGCAGCTTCGGTTCGTGACAGTTAGGGCACTCCGACAGACCCGCTGGTTTCAGCGCATCATGGGCGCGGCGGTTGTTGGTTCTCCTCTGCGAGTGTCTGCGTTTGGGATTCGGCATATCTCCTTCTCTCAGCTCCCCGGCAACCGGGATTTCATTCTCTCAAAAAATCACTAGTTGAGGTTGCGCAGCGCTGCCCAGCGGTCGTCGGCCGCGGCCTCTTTGCAGTGGCAGCCGGTTTCGTTGCGGTTCTTGCCGCATACGGGACAAATGCCGCGGCAATCTTCATGGCAAATACGCTGCATCGGCAGGGCTAACAGGACCTGCTCGCGCAAGATGTCTTCCAACTCCAATCCGGCGCCTTCGTAGAATCCGATCTCGGCTTCTCCTTCATCGATGCTCACTTCTTCCTCGCAGGCGATCTCGGCGGCGGGCCGGTAAAAGAGGTCGAAGGCTTTGTCCATGGGAAAGCGGGCACGTCCCAGGCAGCGGTCACATTCCGCCGTCACTTCGATGCGAAATCGTCCTCGAATCCGGATTTCGCCGCCGGAATGGGCCAACAACTCGGCCATACCCGTGGCGCGGAGGTCGGAAGCCTGCGTCAACGCTTCGCCCTCAAAATCGATCTGCCCGGCCGCGAAAGTCTCGTCGAAACGGATTTTTCGCAACTCCATCTCTTTGATGCTGAGGAACATAGGACCACACCTGGATGCCGGGCGGAAATCATCATTATAGCAACACCGTGGAGAATCAGTTTGCTAGGATGTATGAGGAACGCGCGCACTACGGACCGCGCCCGCGACGCCCGAAGAGCCGGTTTCACTTACCGATGGCGCCGCTGATCGCGGCCGGCGGGCTACTTATCGAAAATGTTGCGTTTTGAGACGGCTGGCGAGTCCCATGGCGAGTGCCTGGTAGCGACTCTGACGGGACTTCCGGCGGGCATACCTGTATCTCTCGAAGCGATTAACCGCGAGTTGTGGCGTCGCCAGCAGGGCTACGGCCGCGGCGGGCGGATGAAGATCGAAACCGACCGCGCGGAAATTGTGGCCGGCGTGCGCCACTCTCGCACCATTGGGTCGCCCATCGCCATTGTGATCCGTAATCGCGACTGGCAGAACTGGACCGAGATTCTACCGGTCGAGGATAACGACTTGCCGGCCGAGCAAAGGCGTCCGGTAACCCGCCCGCGGCCGGGGCACGCGGATCTGGCGGGCGCCATCAAGTACAATTTCCACGATGCCCGCTACGTTCTGGAACGCGCCAGCGCGCGCGAGACGGCGGCTCGCGTCGCGGTGGGCGCGCTCTCCAAAGCCCTTCTCGGAGAGTTCGGCATCGAGGTTCTGAGCCATGTGATTGCGGTGGGCGCGGCGCGGCTCGAGCGCGCCGTAGAGTGGGAAGAAATCGTGGCGCTCAGCCGCCAGCCTGAAGTGCTTCTCGGCTGCGTGGACGCCGAAGCGGAAAGCCGCATGAAAGCGGTGGTGGATGAGGCTTATCGCACCGGCGATACCGTCGGCGGCGTGTTCGAGGTACGCGGCCACGGGGCGCCTCCGGGGCTGGGGTCCCATACCACCTGGGATTTGCGCCTCGATGGCCGCCTCGCGCAGGCCATCGTTTCTATGCAGGCCGTGAAGGGCGTCGAGATCGGCCTCGCGCAAGAGGGTTCGGCCAGCTTTGGGTCACGGGTGCAGGACACGATCCACTACGACCGCGAAAACCGCCGGTTCCACCGCGGAGCCAATCGCGCGGGGGGCCTCGAAGGCGGCATTACCAATGGCCAGGAATTGATCGTGCGCGGTTTCCTGAAACCGATTTCCACTTTGCGGCGGCCGCTCGAATCCGTGGATCTGGCAACCCGCGAACCCGCGCTCGCCGCTTACGAGCGCTCCGATGTCGCCGTGGTGCCGGCCGCGGGCGTAATCGCCGAGGCCATGGTCGCTATCGTGCTCGCGCAGGCATTCCTCGAGAAATTCGGCGGCGATTCGCTTGCGGAAACGCGCCGCAATTACGAAGGCTACCTTTGCCAGGTCAAAGAGTTCTAACAAGATGCTGAAACAGCCAGCCAGACGCAATCACAGATCAACGCCGATACACCGCCGCGCGCCTGCGGCCCTGGCCCTCGGCTCCCGGCCCCCGGCCCCCAGTCAATGCCTGCGCCACATATGATCTATCCCATCGTCAAATTCGGCAATCCCGTGCTGGAGCGCGAGGCGGAGGACGTCCGCGAGTTCGACACGCCGGAGTTGCACCAGTTTCTGCAAGATATGTTCGAATCGATGTACGCCGCCAAGGGCGTGGGTCTCGCAGCGCCGCAGATCGGCTTCTCCCGAAAGATTACCGTGATCGATATTTCGAATGGCGAAAATCCGGACGATAAGCTGGTGCTCATCAACCCGAGGGTGATCAAAACCGAGGGCAAGCAGGAGGGCGAGGAAGGCTGCCTGAGCATCCCCGGATTCCGCGAACAGGTGAGGCGCGGCAAGCGGGTAACGGTGCAGGCTTGGAACGCGAAGGGCGAAGAATTCGAACAAACCGGAGAAGACCTGCTGGCGCGCGCCTTCCTGCATGAGATCGATCACCTGTATGGCAGGCTCTACATTACTCACATCAGTGCCCTAAAGCGCGACCTGATGAAGCGGAAGATCAAGAAGCTGCAGCGCGCCGGAGATTGGGACTGAGGCGCATGCGCCTGGTTTACCTGGGCACGCCTGCATTCGCGGTTCCCACGCTGGAGCGCCTCGTGGCTACAGGCCACGAGGTGCTCACAGTTGTGACCCAACCCGACCGGCCGCGCGGACGTGGCCAGGAGGCGGCGGCACCGCCAGTAAAACAAGCGGCGATTCTCCTGGGGCTTCCCGTATACCAGCCGGAACGAATCCGCCGTCCGGAAGCGCTGGAGCGTCTGCGCTCTCTGGCTCCGGAAATCATGGTGGTGGCGGGTTATGGGCAGATTATTCCGCAGGCAGTGATCGACCTTGCGCCGCGCGGCATCGTGAACGTGCACGGGTCGCTGCTGCCGAAATATCGCGGCGCGGCGCCCATTCAGTGGGCGATTGTCAATGGCGAGACGCGCACGGGGGTCACCACCATGCAAATCGATGCCGGCCTCGATACCGGCGACATGCTGCTAAAGGCAGAGACTTCGATCGAACCGGAGGAAATCGCTATCGAACTTTCCGCGCGGCTGGCGCAGATGGGGGCCGAACTGCTGATCGAAACGCTGGAGGGTCTCGCGCGCGGCAGCATCGTTCCCGCGAAACAGGATGCGGCTTTAGCCACTTATGCACCCATTCTCAAAAAAGAAGACGGCCTGATCGATTGGCGCCAATCCGCCGAGGCCATTCACAACCGCGCGCGTGGGCTGCAGCCCTGGCCCGGTGTGTACACGCGTTTCCGCGGGCACACGGTGCAAATCCGGAAAATTCGAGTGACGGCTTCGCCAGCCAAATTGCCGCCGGGCCACATCGTTTCTGTAAAGCCGCTGTATGTGAGTTGCGGCGTGGGAACGATCGAGCTTTTGGAAGTGCAACCTGAAGGACGCAAACGCATGTCCGCGGCCGATTTCGCCAATGGCCAGCGGCTGAACGAAAATGACATTTTAGGAGAGCTATCCAATTGAATCTCACCCCCTCGAATCTGCCGCTGGGATTCGCTTACGCGGCCACGTACGCCGGTATTCGCAATGTGGAGAAGAACGATCTGGCGCTGATCGTCAGCGGCCTGGCGGCCAATGCCGCGGCGGTGTTCACGCAGAACCGCGTCGCCGCGGCGCCCGTGAAGCTGAGCCGCCGGCACTTGAAAGTCTCTCGCGGACTCGCGGGAGCAATCCTGATTAATGCGGGCAACGCCAACTGCGTGACCCGCACCGGCGACGCCGTAGCGCTGGCCACCGCCAAAGCGGCGGCGCGCGTGCTCAAGCTGCCGGTAGCCCAGGTGTTGACCGCTTCTACGGGAGTCATTGGCGTGGAAATGGATCCCAAGAAGATCACGGCGGCGCTGCCCGGCCTGGTAGCGGGTCTTTCGCCGGAACGGTTCGAGGACGTGGCCTGCGCTATCATGACCACCGACCTGGTTCCGAAAACGGCGTTTGCCCAAGTGAAGCTACGGCGCGGCACGATTCGCATTGCGGGCATGACCAAAGGCTCGGGTATGATCCAGCCGCTGATGGCAACTACGCTGGGGTTCGTGATGACCGATGCGCAGATTCCGGCGGCGCCGCTGCGGGCGCTGCTGCGGCGGAGCGTGGAAACGAGCTATAACCGCATCTCCGTCGATGGCGACACCTCCACCAACGACACACTGGTGCTGCTGGCCAATGGCGCTTCCGGTGTGCGCCCGGACCCGAAGGAGTTGGCGAAGGTCGAGGAATCGGTTACACGTGTGATGCAATCGCTGGCCCAGGCGATCGCGCGGGATGGCGAAGGCGCGCGCAAGTTCATCACTATCGAAGTCAGCGGGGCTCCTACCAATGATGCGGCGGTGCGCCTGGCCCGCGCGATCGCCAATTCGCCGCTGGTGAAAACTGCGATTGGCGGGTCGGACCCGAACTGGGGCCGCATCCTTTCCGCCGCCGGCAACACGGGCGTGGCGTTCGATCCCTCCCGCACGGACGTCTACATGCAGGGAGTTGCGGTATGCCGCGGTGGCCTGGCTGCGCCCTTCCCCGAAGCGGATCTCAAACAGAAACTGGATGGCCCGGAGTGCGAAATCCGGCTGGCCATTCGTGGCCGCGGGAAAGGAACAGCCACATTCTGGACGTGCGACCTGACCGAAGAGTACATCCGCATCAACGGCAGCTATCGGACATAGCGTGACGCACCGCGGATCAACAATGTCGCGCCGCGGATTGATTCTCGCGCTACTCGCACCCGCCCTGCGCGCCGACGACTCCTCCGACGTTTGGGAGTTGCTCACGCAAGTGGCCGAAGCGCTGAGCGAAGGCAACCTGGACGAGTTCTTCGCGGCGTTCGACCGCGCGATGCCGGACTACCAGATGCTCATGGCGAACGTCTCAGGCCTGGTCCGCGAATATGAAGCCGGCTCGACCATTGAACCGTTATCGGAAGAAGGTGACGGCCATACGCGAATGCTGGAATTGGACTGGTTCCTGGAACTGGTCGAGCAGCAGGACAACACCAATATTACGCGGCGCAGGGACCGCGTGCGCGTCCGCGTGGTGAAGACCGGCAAGAAGTGGAAGATTACGAGCCTCCAGCCGATCACGTTTTTCGCCCCACCGGCAGCGAATTAGTAATGAAGTTTACGATTCGCAGAGTGCGCTTTCGGCAACAGGGGAATAAAAGGTGCATCCGTTGCTCGTATGAAAGTGCAAATACTATCTGGAATAGCCGTTTTTGCCCTGGTAGGGGTTGGTGCATTCGCACAGAACTCCCCAACGGGCGCCGCTAACCGTCTCACGGGTAGCGACCAGACCTTTATGAATAAAGCCGCCGAGGGCGGCATGGCGGAAGTGCAACTCGGCAAACTTGCCGAAACGCACGCTTCGAGCGATGCCGTAAAGAACTTCGGAAAACGTATGGTAACCGATCACTCGAAAGCGAACGATCAGTTGAAGAGCTTAGCCGCACAGGAAAACGTCACGTTACCGGCCAATCTGAATTCCAAGGACCAGGCCGCGCTCGACCGGCTTTCGCGGCTCAACGGGGCCGAGTTCGATCGTGCGTACATGAAGGACATGGTAAGAGATCACAGAACCGATATTGCCGAATTCCAGCGGGAAGCCGATCATGGCACTGACCCTAATATGAAACAATTTGCTTCCTCGACCTTGCCGACGTTGCAGGAACACCTGCGGCTGGCCCAGGACGCAGACAAGCAGGTTAAATAACGAGTTACGGCTGGCCCGTGACGGGAGGTGTCACCGGCCGAGCGATTCCCACGATGCGCGGGGCTTCCAGTCCGCGTGCCTGATGCGATATCCTTCAGGTATTAACACGGGCTGGAGGCTCCATGAGTTTCCGTGAACAACTGCACGTCTACATTTCCCAACTGGAACAGCGTCTGCGCTGGAGCATCCTGCTGCGCGGTCTGGCCATTTTCGCCGGTGGCGCACTGCTCGCCACGTTGGTTTTGGTCATCGTCGCCAATGCACTCGCTTTTTCCCATGGAAGCGTGACCGCCTCCCGCTTCGTGCTCATCCTTGTTCTGGCCGTAGCCGCTGCTGCCGGCCTCGTGCTGCCCTTGCGGCGCTTCACCCGGCGCCGCGCAGTCCAGCGCGCCGAAGCCGCGTTCCCCCAATTCGAGGAGCGCCTCACCACATTCTCCGAGCGAGACGGACACGACCCCTTCATCGAACTTTTAGCCGGCGATACCCTCGACGTTGCCCGCACCGCGGAACCCAAACAACTGGTCACTGATCGCCGCCTTTGGATGTCCCTGGTGGCTGGCGCCGGCGCTGCCGTCGTCTTGGTCTGGATGATAGCCGTGGGACCCGGCTTTTGGGGTTATGGCGCTTCCCTGCTCTGGACCGGTTCGCACCCCGGCAAAGCCCCGCTTTACGATCTGCGCGTCACTCCCGGCGACGCGGTTGTCCGCCGCCATGCCGATGAGTTGGTCTCTGCTGTCCCCATCGGCATGCGCTCACCCGCCGTCAAATTGCATGCGCGCTTCGCCAGTTCCTCCAAGTGGGAGGACATTGCAATGCAGCCGAAGTCCTTCGGCAATTTCGCCGGTGGCTACGAATTTCTGTTTGGCGGTCTGCCCGAAAACGTCGAATACTATGTCACCGCCGGAGCCATGACGTCGAAGCATTTCCATATTCGCGTCACCGACTTGCCCGCGGTCAAACAGATTCGCATCACCTATCATTACCCGTCATGGACCGGCATGCCGTCCGAGGTCGAAGAACGCGGTGGCGATCTGCGCGCCGTCATCGGCACCGAAGCCGAACTCGATGTCACCACCGATCGCCCCCTCGAAGGCAGCCGTATCCAGCTCGATAACGGCCAGCAGATCCAGCTAACCGGCGGCCAGAATAACGTCTACCACGGCACCGTCAAAATAGATCGCGATGGAGTCTATCATGTCGCCGGTATTGCCGATGGCCAACCCGTCCGCGTCAGCGAGGATTTTTTCATCGAAGCCCGCAAAGCCAACCCGCCGCAGATTGCTTTGGTTCGTCCCGGCCATGGTGACTACCACGCGAACCCCATCGAAGAGGTGACGGTCGCCGCGAAAGCCACCGATGAGTACCCGCTCAAGGATGTCGCCCTGCATTACTCCGTCAATGGCGGCCCCGAAACTACTGTGGAGTTGCTCGGCCATAGCGGCGAAAAGCAGGCGGAAGGCTCCACTACGCTCTCGCTCGAGCAGTTCAAGCTGGTTCCCGGCGATTTGATCAGCGTCTACGCTACCGCTAAGGACGCCAATGCGGAAGCGCACACCGACATGATCTTCATCCAGGCCGACCCGTTCCTGCGCGACTTTTCCCAATCGCAGGCAGGTGGGGGCGGCGGAGGCGGAGGCGGCGGTGGAGGCAATCAGCCCGCGGAGATTTCCCAGCGCGAAAAGGAGATCATCTCCGCCACGTTCAAACAGCAATCCGATAAGAACGCCACCGCGCAGCAAGCTACCGACATTGCAAAACTGCTCTCGCAATCACAGCAGACCTTGCGCGATGAGTCCGTCTCTCTGGCCGGCCGCCTGGAGGCCCGCGAACTGACCGATCAGGTGCAGGCCATCAGTGACTTCCAAAAGGACATGCTCGCCGCTTCCAATGCCATGGGGCCCGCTTCCCAGCAGTTGCAGCAGCAGAAGTGGAAGGACGCCATCCCCAATGAGCAAAAGGCTCTGCAATTTCTGCTGCGGGCCGAAGCCACCTTCCGCGAAATTCAGGTGGCCTTTGGACGCGGCGGCGGTGGTGGCGGAGGCTCCGGCGCGGCGCGCGATCTGGCCGCCCTCTTCGACCTGGAACTCGATACCGAAAAAAATCAGTATGAGACCCAGAATTCCATGCCCACCAGCGCCGAACAAAAAGAGCAGGAAATCGCCGACGCGCTGAAGAAACTCGACGATCTCGCCCGGCGCCAGGAAGACTTGGCCCAGCAGCAGCGCAATGGCCAGCAGACCGCCGAAAAGAAGTGGGAACAGGAAATGCTGCAGCGCGAGGCCGAGCAGCTCCAGCGGCAGATGGAGCAGCAGCTCGCCCAACAGCAAGGGCGGCAGGGCCAGCAAAACCAGCAGGGCAGCCAGGGCAGTTCCGCTTCCGGGCAATCCAGCGGGCAGCCGGGCAATGCCTCGGGTTCACAGTCAGCGAGCAATGCGGCCGAAAGCCGGCAGCAGGCGCTTGATCGTCTGCGCCAAGCCAATGATGATATGCGCCGTGCCCTGGCCCAAGGCGCGAGTCCGGCCGATGCCCGCCGCGCCGCGGAACGTTTACGCGAAGCCACGGATGCGCTTGGCGGATTACAGCAGCAGGATGCCGCCGGCCAGATCAACACCATGGCGCAGACGGCGGAACAGCTCGCCGCCCGTCAAAGGCAGCAGGCGGATCGTGTGCGCGAGCTGATGGCGCAAATCACTGCCGATCGCGCCGCCGGCAAGCAGCCGAAATTCCCCTCTGCCGAAGAACTGGAAAAGATGGTCAACGACCGCCAGCAGGTCGCCGACGATTTGTCCCATCTCACCCAGCAGATGCGGAACACTGCGCGGGAACTCGCTCCCACCCAACCCGGAGCCTCCGGTAAATTGCGCAGCGCTCTGCAGGGCCTGGATGAAAACGATCTCGGCACCCGCTTGCAAAAGAGCTCCGATTATTTGCGCAGCGGCCAGTTCTCCGATCCGCTCGAAACCGCCCTCACCAACGACTTGCAGAAACTGGGCCACGACATTGGCGACGCGGCGCGTGCCTTGGGCAGCGCGCAGAACAACTCTCAGGAAGCCTCGCTCAACCGGGCCATGGACGATTTATCCCGTCTCCGCGATCAGCTTGACCGCTTGGGCGGCCCCCGCAACGGCCAGCCGGGACAAAACCAGAACGGCCAGGCTTCCGGTCAACCCGGCCAACAATCGGGCCAGGGCGGGCAGCGCGGCCAACAACCGCTGGGACCGGGTGGTCAGAACGCTCAGGGCGGCGGCCAGAACGCTCAAGCCGGCCAGGCCGGTGGAGCCCAAGGCGGCCCGGTGGGCGATCGCACCGCGGGCCCTGTCGACAACGCCACCGCAGGCCCCGGTGGGCGCGATCGCAACGTGTATGGTGGCATGGACACCGGGAACACCCACATCTACGGCCGCGCGGTCGCGCCTTACCAAGGCCCCACCCCCGGCGATACCCAGCACCAGATTGACCAGGGTTTGGATCTTCTGAACGGCGTTCGCGCCGTAGTGCAGGATAGCCCCGAAGCACGCCAACAGTTGCAATCGCTGGTCAACGAGATGCGAGGCCTGGATCCCAGCCGTTTTCCGGGCAATCCCGCGCTGGTCGAGCAAATGCGCCAACAACTCCTCAGCGGCGTCGATGCCCTGGAATTGCAGTTACGCCGCCAGCTTGAGGAGGGCCACGGTGGCGCCATCCGCAACACCGACCAGACCAAAATCCCGGCCGGTTATCAGGAATCTGTCGCTGAGTACTACCGGAAATTATCCAGTGCCAACCATTAGAGAAAACAAGTGGAGCCGGCCGTTCCGGGCCAATGCCATCGGGACCAGCTTCCTACGCACACTTACCCTTGAGTTCCGACCCCTCAACCCCGTTACGACTCAGAAGCACTCACCCCGCACCTATCTTGAGTGCATGACTTCTGAAGACGCGGCAAGTATACCCCGGAGTAAACAGTGTGTCAATGGGGACTAAGAGCAGTTGTCGTTAACATATGATCTGTCCGCTCGAATTAACTCATGATCTGTCCGCTTTGAAAAACGGCGGCGGAAACGGGAGCCTGGGAGGTGAACCAGCGAACGTATTCCGCGGCCGAGGTGGAGCGGATGATGAAACTACAAGACGTGCTGCTGAAAGCGATGGCAAAGAAGATCAGTTGGGTAACGGCAGCGGAGATCATCGGGGTGACACCGCGAACGATGCGCCGGTGGCGAGAACGAATGGAGGAGCACGGCTACGACGGGCTGGCGGACCGGCGGAAAGGGAAGGTCAGTACGCGGCGGGTGCCGCTGCAGACGGTTGAGCAAGTGCTGGCGCTGTACCAGGAAAAGTATTACGACCTGAACGTGCGGCATTTCTGCGAAAAGCTGCAGCAGGAGCACGGCATCGAGCTGAGCTACACGTGGGTGTATCAAGCGCTGGTGGGAGCCAACTTGGTGCAGAAGCGGCGGAGGCGCGCACCGCACCGGCGGCGGCGGCAGCGGCGGCCGTTGCCGGGGATGTTGCTGCACATCGACGGGAGCAAGCACCGGTGGCTGAACGACGACCGCTGGTACGACTTGATCGTCATCCTGGATGACGCGACCAGCGAGATCTACTACGCCCAATTGGTAGAGGAAGAATCGACGCGGACGGTGATGAGGGCACTACGGGAGGTGGTCGAAACGAAGGGAGTTTTCTGTGCGCTGTACAGCGACCGGGGGAGCCATTTCTTCGTGACCCTGAAAGGGGAAGAGCGAGTGGACAAGACACGGTTGACGCAGGTGGGGCGAGCGATGAAAGAGTTAGGCATCCAGATGATCGCGGCCTATTCGCCGCAGGCACGTGGCCGTTCGGAGCGGAGCTTCGGGACGTGGCAAGGACGGCTGCCGCAAGAGCTGCGGCTGGCGGGAATCACCACGGTAGAAGCGGCGAACCGATTTCTGCGCGAACGGTACCTCCAGCAGTTCAATGATCAATTTCGGGTGGCGGCGGCAGAGAAGGGGACGGCGTTTCGACGGTCGAGCCGCAGCGACCTGGAGTGGATCTTCACGGTGCAGAGCGAACGTGTGGTGGCCAAGGACAACACAGTGGCCATCGGCAGTGGGGAATGGCAGATAGGCAAAACGCGATTCCGCCACACCCTGGCGGGGAGCACGGTAACCATCTACGAACATCTGGATGAGACGGTCTCGATTCGCTTCGGGCCGCATACAGTAGGACGCTACAACCGGCAAGGAGAGCCGCTGGTGAGCGAGGCAAGGCAGCGCCGTGGAAAAGACGGGAGCGTGGAAGCCGGCGAAAACCAAAAGCAGGTTTTCACCGGCTCCCCCACTCCCTTGGAAATCTCGCAAAAGCAGCGAGATTCCCACTTTTCCACCGCGCCGACGACGGCTGGCGTCCTGTCAAAGGCAAAGGCCAAAGCCAAAACCAAGGCGGTGGCCTGACGGCCACGCCTTTAAACTATAAAGCGGACAGATCACGTGTTAATTAAAGCGGACATCTTGACGAGTTAACGACAGCGTTTGCTGGCTCATTTTGGGCATTGCCTGCCCGAGGCGCCGGTGATAGCATCTGCTGCAACCGACTCACGGGGCATCGCCGCAGACCTGACGATACACTGCCGAAAAGAATCAGGTGCATGTTTCCTGTCGGAAGAAGGGGGTTGTCCATGCGCCGCTCCATATACAGCTTTTGTCTGCTACTATGCGCTCT
>JASIAM010000024.1 GCA_030041985.1 Bryobacteraceae bacterium
TTTCGTCAGGATCGAGGGCATGGGCGTTCCCGGCCGCGGTCCGCCGTAGTAAATCCGGTCATATACTTCGTCCGCGATCAGCCAGAGATCGCGCCGGCGGGCGAACTCCAGCAGTTGCCGCTGCTCCTGGTCATTGGCCACCCATCCCAGCGGATTCGATGGCGAAGTGTAGAGCAGCAGACGCGTCCGCGGTGTGACCGCAGCCGCCAGTGCGTCGAAATCAATCTGGTAGCGGCTCCCGCAGAGCACGTGCGGAATCTCCCGCGGGACCGCATTGGCCATCGTGACATTCGCGGGGCCGTTGGGCCATACCGGCGAGAGCACCAGCGCTTCGTCGCCCGGATCGAGTAGACAGCGAATGGCCACGTTCAGCGCCTGAACCCCCGAAGCCGTGACCACGATTTCCGTCGTGGGGTCGAGCTCGATTGCCTGCAAACGCCGGTAGTAGGCCGCAATCGCGTGCCGCAGCGACGGCAAACCCGCGTTCTCGGTATAGTACGTATAACCTTCCGCCATGGCTCGCGCGGCCGCCCGCTGGATGAACTCCGGCGTGGGGAGGTTCGATTCGCCGAAATAGAGGCGCAGTACTCCTTTCATCGACATGGCGATTTCCGCGAGTTCGCGTATACGCGAGTGCGGGATGCGTTCCGCGGAGGCGGCCACTCGTGGCATTACCGTTGTAGCGGGTCCTCTACCCAGGGCGGTGTGGCTTCGATCAGGCGGCCCAGTTCCGGCTCTAGTTGTTCCATTTTGCACTTCATTTCCCACGCAATGGCGCGATAGCTGAAATGGCCCTTCACGCCGCTGCGCAGCCTGGAAATATATTCGGCTTCGGCGAAATCCATTTTAAAGAGAAACCGCGAGCGCGCCGCGAAAGGCAACAGATAATCAGATCCCGGCCGGGGGAGCCGGCGTTGCGTGCGCAGCGTTTCTTCGATTGCGGACTGAAAGATTGCGGTGGCCCCAGCCTCTTCTACCAGCCGGGGCACATCGAAACCGAGATTGCCGGAATAGTCCTGGCGGAATTGCTGGCAGCGGCGATGGCGGTGCAAATCGCGATAAGCGCCGATATCGATGACCAGATCATAGGCGTACAAGCCGCCGCGGAATTCCTCCAGAAGTTGATCCTGGCGGGTGCGTGAAGCAAGCGCCACGCCCATCACTTCGGCGCGCTGGCGTTCGCTCCAGCCGCAGGCCATCTCATACAACTCGCGGAAGGGGCGGTCCGTGACCGGATAAAGCAGCGTCGCTACGACATCGGCGGGTACGTGCGTGGGGCGCATAAGGTCCACCCGGGGCGCTGTTTCGCCGCGCGCAGCCGAAAGATTTTGCCGCGCCCATTGGCGCAGATCGGCGCGGGCGCGCGCCCCATGCAAATCGGTTTCGGCATGGCGTGCAAGAGTGGGCGCCAGCGGCTCGGCCGGCGCGTTCTGGTCCCACCGGCACAGCGGTTCGGCGGCACAAGCCTCCGCCAGTTCCTGCGCCAGGCTGCGCAATTCCACATATGGGGAGCCTTTGAGCCGCCGAATCTGCTTCTCAAGCGTGCGGATGCTGGTAACCTGCCCAACGTTGGTGGGCACTCCCCAGAACAGCAAATATCGTGCCGCGTCGAACGCCCGCGCGGCCACATTGCGGCGATAGGCTTCCGGCTTCATTTCCGCCGGCCGCGGGTACCGCTCCGCCAGGCATGCGAATGCCCGCCCGTTCACCTCTTGATAAGCCGCCAGCAGTGCCTCTGCGGCATTCTTGTATATGTCCGCATCGGCGGCCGAAAATTCCGGCGGTGTCACGAAACCGGAGCGCGAGAAATCCTGGTAGCGCGACGATTTGGCCTGCCCATCCCACAGCGGCTCCGCTTCGATTTCCGCTGCCGCCAGTTCGGAAATGCCTTCAAAGCACACCACCGGATGCCCCAGGTCGGCAATGGATGCGTGGCCGTATTGAAAATAGTAGCTCTCGAGAAAATTGCGCGAGTCATGGGAACGAACCCATTCGAGGGACTCGCGAATGGAATCGCCCGACCGGCTGTAGCGGGCCAGCGCATAAGCGCTCTTCTCCGCCGGCATAGGCGCCACAGTAATAACGCGCGGTTTGGCAGGGATCAAGACCCTATGATAGCCAGCCGCAATGCCGCGCGTGCGGCGCCTGTTACAATCATCATGCGCGCCCGTAGCTCAGGTGGATAGAGCGGCTGGCTTCGAACCAGTAGGTCGGGAGTTCGAGTCTCTCCGGGCGCGCCAGAGAAGAAAGAAGTTAAGCATTAGGTAACCTACTGAAAACCCGTTTTGGTAGCAATGCTGGTAGAAGGTCACGGATGCGCATTTTGGGCAGTCCCGCCAAGGCAAGAATCTGTTGAAACCGGCGGAGCACGTTCCGTTCGTCCAGGCGGCATGCCAATCTTTGTCGTGAAGACGAGGTCGAGGTCATTGCGCCCTGTTGTTGACGGTAGAATTTCCCGATTGCCGTGCCATCCCAAAATTCTAACGGTTTCACGGGCGCATCCGGGTCGTTCCACGAATAGAACCAACAGGAACACTAGATTTCCCGTTATGCCGATAGCGTGCCAGCGTTGCTCGTTTTCGTCAGTAATGTCTTTCTGGGTAATGATTTTTGGGCCGTTTGCCGGTTCAGCTACATATCAAGACCCGGCAAGTCCTCGACGGACTTGGGCCGCTTTGGTGGGGGTCTCCACGGGCGCCGACATCTTGCCCTTATACAGGGAAGAGTTTTGCGTGATTCCAAGCGGCGTGCTAGCATCAAAATATCCGCGTGAGTATAGCGGGGACGTAGTTCAGTTGGTTAGAACGCCGGCCTGTCACGTCGGAGGTCGCGGGTTCGAGCCCCGTCGTCCCCGCCACCCATTGCTGCCGCCGTCGCCTTCCTCCGCGCCTGAGCCTTGAAACAGCGCTCCCCTACTGAATAGTCATCAGCGGCTGCAAGCGATGCGTATTCTCCGGGCTGCGCAGCTTCTGCATGGCCTTCATTTCGATCTGGCGAATTCGCTCGCGTGTCAGGCCGAAGACCTGTGCGATCTCCTCCAGCGTGTGTTCGCGGTCGCAGCCGATACCAAAGCGCATGCGCAGCACTTTCTCCTCACTGGGAGACAGCATGCGCAGCAAACTGGCCATCTTGTCCTGCGCATCATGAGCGATA
>JASIAM010000252.1 GCA_030041985.1 Bryobacteraceae bacterium
TGACCGCCGCGGCTTATACGCAGCCCTACGCCGCGTCCGTTAGCCTGGCGCACGCGCTCTGGCCGATCGGGCGCCGCCGCAAAAGAGCCGCGCTTCTGGTATGCGTCTGCCTTCTCTGCGCGCTGCTTGCCTACCTGCCGTGGTTCCTGTGGTCGAAAGATCGCTGGATCGCGGACATCGCCGGCACCGGAGTCCACTTTCGCTTCACCGCCCGAACTCCCCGGATGCTCTTCCGCGAATTCGCCGGGGCAGGTTATTGGGGTTCCGGAGTGCTCACCCTGTTGTGTCTCATTGCGGTCGTGCGCCGGTCTCCTTCAGTGCGAGCAGCCGCTCTTCTGGTCCTTCTGTGTGTGACCACGGTAGCATGCGTTCTTACCGGCGACGCGCTCTTTCACTACTTTCTGGCTGCGCGCCAATTCCTGTGGGCATTGCCCGCTGCCGCGATCCTGGCCACCGCAGCTATCGAACGCCACCAGCGCGCGGGCCTTGTGCTTGCAATATGTCTCGCCTTCATCTCGACGCGGCAGAGCTTCGTGTTCTTTCATTCGCCCAGCGAAAACTGGCAGGCCGCGGCAGACTCCCTCGCCATGCAGGTACACCAAGGCGCGCGCCTCATCATCGTGCCTTCAGACCAGGCATATTTATACGAATTCTTTCATCCCGAACTGAGCCGCGCTCCAGCGATGTCCGCCACAATCGTGATGGCGCTCACTCTGTCCGTAACCGCTGCGCAGCGCTCCGCAGCCATTGCCGCTATCCCTTCTGATTATGCATGGGAACAGGAAGAGGTCATCGGCGGCTCCCACATCCTCCGCTTCCGCAAGAAGTGGCGCTAGTGACCCTGCGCCACCTTCCCGCCAGGGATCAAATCTCATATAATGTCCGCGGGCCGGCCATGATCAAAACCTTCGCACTGACAGCGCTCGCGATAGCGCCGCTCCTGGTGTCCGCTTTCGCCGCCGAAACGGGCGAATCACGCCTGGTCGAAGCCGCCAGAACGCAGGATCAAAAAGCCCTTCGCGCGCTCGTAAGCCAGAAGGCCGATGTCAATGCCCGCGCAACTGACGGCTCGACCGCGCTGCTTTGGGCCGCCCACTGGAACGATCCGGACACCCTGGATCTGCTGCTCCGCGCGGGTGCTGATGCGAACATCGCTAACGATTTCGGCATGACGCCGTTATCGCAAGCATGTATTAACGGAAGCGGCGCGTTGGTGCACTCCCTCCTGAAAGCGGGCGCCCATCCCAACACGCCCATCGATACCGGTGAAACTCCGCTAATGACTTGCGCCAAAACCGGCAGCGTGGATGCGGTTCGCATGCTGGTCGAATACGGCGCTGCGGTCAATGCCAAGGAGCCAAGTCAAAATCAAACCGCGTTGATGTGGGCCGCGGCCGAGCATCATCCGGATGTGGTGAAGGCGCTCATCGAGGCGCAGGCGGATCTCAAAGCCGCCAGCAGGCAGGGATTTACCGCCCTCCATTTTGCGGCGCGCGTAGGCGACTTAGAGACCGTCAAGTTGCTGCTCGCGGCCGGAGTGGATATCAATATCCTCACGCAAGCCAGCGTGGCCGAAATCCCCAGGAATGCTACGGGGAGCGGCTACACCCCGCTTCTGGTAGCCACCATGCGCGCCCAGGCGGAAACCGCGCTCTATCTGCTCGATCATGGCGCCGACCCCAACATTGAAGCCGCGGGCATTACGCCTCTGCATTGGGCAGCGACAAGCTGGGAAGGCTTCGCGTCCAACCCGGTCTACGGATTTGCGGACGCCATGTCCGGCATCGCGGACCGCCAGGCGAAACTGCGCCTGGTGCGGGCGCTGCTGGCTCATGGCGCGAACGTGAACGCGCGCATGACCAAACGGCAGCCGGGCTTTGCCACCGGATACACGGACGCCGTAGGCGCCACTCCGTTTCTGCTCGCCGCTTCCATAGACGATTTGCAAATGATGCGCATTCTGCTCGACGCGGGCGCGGATCCCAAAATCCCCACCGCAACCAAAGCGACGGCCATCATGGCGGCAACCGGCCTGAACCACGGCATCGGAGAAGACCTGCTTATGGAAGCGCAGGCAACGGAAACTGTTAACTTTCTGTTGTCTCTCGGCCTCGACCCGAAGGGCGAAACCACCTTCGGTGAAAACGCCCTGTTCGGTCCGGCGTATCGCGGCTGGAATAAGCTGCTCGCGCAAATGATCGATCTGGGCGTCAACGTGAATGCGATCAGCAAAGCGGGCGTGACTCCCTGGCTTGCGGCGAATGGCCAGGGCGATAGGCTCGGCGGTGTTCTCTATAACAAGGAAGGCGCCGATCTGCTCCTCAAGCATGGCGCCGATCCCAAGTTAGGCCACCCCTGCGAGGCTCAAAATAAGTGCCGGGCCTTGCAGTGAAACTCGCCATGTCACGTCATAACTTACACGCCGTGCGTGCAGCCTGTTTCGCGAGCTGCTGTGCTATGGCCTTCGGTTTTCAAGCGAGGCCCCCAGTCCCTGCCTCCGCCGCCAGTCCCGCGCGCGAACTGGTGAATGAGTATTGCGTCGCGTGTCACAACCAGAAGGCAAAAACCGCCGGCCTCGCTTTGGATCGGGCCGATGCCGAGCATGTCTTCAACTCGGCGGAAATCTGGGAAAAAGTCATCGTGAAGCTGCGTAGCCGCGCCATGCCGCCCGCCGGCATGCGGCGCCCGGATAACGCCGAGTACGATCGCGTTGCTGCCTGGCTGGAATCGGAACTCGACCGCGCCGCCGCCAGTCACGTGAGCCCCGGACGCTCTGCCAGCTTGCATCGCCTCAATCGCGCCGAATATGCCAATGCGGTGCGGGACTTGGTAGCGGTTGCCATCGATCCCCAGGCGATGCTGCCGCCCGATGAACAAGCATTCGGATTCGAGAACAACGCGGAGGCGCTTTCCATCCAGCCAGCCTTGCTCGATCGCTACATCTCTGCGGCTTCAACCATTGCGCGCCGCGCTGTAGGCGATCCGAGCATACCCGCGGGCTTCGTGCGCTATGGCGCGCTCAAGGGCAGCGCCAACGATCAGACTTATCTGCAACAGACCGAGCGGTTGGGTGAAGACTTTCCTCTGGGATCGAAAGGCGGCGTGGCCGCGCGCCACTATTTTCCGGTGGACGGAGAATATGTTTTCAAAATTCGCCTCCAGCGGACTTGGGACATCCAAATCAAGGGTCTGAATGTGCCGACGCAATTCGAAATCCGCGTGGATGGAAAGCGCGTTGGGCAATTTACCCTCGGCGGGGAAAAGTCGCCGCCCAGGACTTTTTTATATGACGCTGACGATGCGCTCCAGGTGCGCGTCCCCGTAAAGGCCGGCGAGCGCCGGGTGATGGCGACCATGCTGAAAACCGACGATCTGGAGCCTGAGGGCGCCGGTCCCGATCGCCTGTCTCTCTACAGCCGCAATTCCGATAACGCCACCGCGCCCATTGCCATTGCCGCGTTGCTCATCGGCGGCCCATACGAAGCGGAGCGGCCGCTCGACTCGCCGAGCCGGAAGCTTCTCTTTGTGTGCCGTCCGGCGACTGCCGCGGACGAGACCCCTTGCGCAACTAAAATCCTTTCCCGGCTGGCGCAGCGCGCCTATCGCCGTGCGCCAACGAACGATGATGTAGAAACGCTGCTCAGCTTCTACAAGCAAGGCCGCGCCGCCGGCAGCTTCGATACTGGAATTCGCGCGGCGCTCGAGCGCGTACTGGTGAGCCCGGATTTTCTGTTCCGCATCGAAACCGATCCGGCGAACGCCGCGCCCGGCTCCGTGTATCGGATTTCCGATGTCGAGCTGGCTTCGCGCTTGTCGTTCTTCTTGTGGAGCAGCATCCCGGATGACACCCTGCTCGATTTAGCCATCCGCGGAAAGCTGCACGAGCCGGCGACTCTCGAGCAACAAGTCGCGCGCATGTTCACCGATCCCCGCGCGCGTAAGTCGCTAGTCGATAATTTCTTCTCGGACTGGCTCGAAATTCGCAACGTATGGCTGCTCAATCCGGACAGCACGAAGTTTCCCTGGTTTGACGACAATCTGCGCACCGCCTTTGTCACTGAGACGGAGATGTTTCTGGACGCCCAACTGAAAGAGAATCACAACGTCATCGATTTGTTGACGTCCGATGAGACTTTCCTCAACGAGCAGTTGGCGCGCCATTACGGAATTCCGAATGTCTACGGGAGTCACTTCCGGCGCGTGAAACTGACCGATGAGAACCGTTTCGGCCTGCTGGGCAAGGCCAGCGTGCTGGCGGTCACCTCTTACACCACGCGTACTTCGCCGACGATTCGCGGCAAGTGGCTCCTCGAAAACATTCTGGCCGCGCCGCCTCCCGCGCCTCCTGCTAATGTGCCAGCGCTCGAATCGAATGTCAAAGAAGGCCAGTCATTCTCAGTGCGCCAGATGCTGGCAATACACCGCGCCAATCCGGCGTGCGCCAGTTGTCATGCGCGCATGGACCCTCTCGGATTGAGCCTGGAAAATTTCGATGCCATCGGACAGTGGCGCGCAACCGATGCGGGCCATGCGATCGACGCTTCGGGAGTCTTGCTGGATGGCACGAAGGTGGATGGGCCCAGCCAATTGCGGCGGGCGCTGGTGGCACAAAAAACTGAATTCGTAAAAGCGGTAACGGAAAAATTGCTGACTTACGCTCTGGGCCGTGGACTCGAATATTACGATGCTCCCACGGTCCGTGCCATCGATCGCTCGGCGGCAGCCGATAACTATCGCTGGTCATCAGTGATTCTCGCTATTGTGAAGAGCGCACCATTTCAAATGAGGATGGCCCGTGAGTGAGCATACAAGGAGGCCTGGACTATGTTCGTGACGAAGAAAGCCATTTCGCGCCGCACCGTGCTTCGGGGTGTGGGTACCGCAGTCGCGTTGCCGTTGCTCGACGCCATGATCCCAGCCCTTGCACCGGCTGCTGCCATCAGGCCCGTGCGGCGCTTTGGTGTCGTCTATCATCCGAACGGCATCATCTACGATCAATGGCTGCCGAAGGGAACCGGCACTGACTTTGAACTCTCGCCGACCCTGAAAGCGCTCGAACCGTTTAAGGACCAGGTGATCGTGATTACGGGCCTGTTCTGTGATCCGGCGGAGGCGCTCGGCGATGGCGGCGGCGATCACTCCCGCGCCTGCGGCTCCTACCTGACGGGCGTGCATGTGAAGAAGTCGGACAGCAATGTCGAGAATGCCATCTCCATGGACCAGATCGCCGCCAAGGC
>JASIAM010000253.1 GCA_030041985.1 Bryobacteraceae bacterium
TAAATATAAACTCTCCAACGGGGTCAGATCCACGCCAAAACAGCAATGGACCGCCGAACCAATGCCAGGGATCGGATGAAAACCGGAGCCACGCTCATCATCGGGTAGAGAGCACCAGTGTAGGGGCGGCCTTAGCTTGCCGAATCCAGTCTCATTTTGACAAACGTGTCAAGCGCGTCCGTTTCTGCCGCCAGAGATGTTCCGCCAGGGATCGTCTGTCGCTCATCACGCCGCCGCATTTCATCTTCAAGCATGCGCCCCACAAGCTTGGAAACCGACATGTTTTCTTCCGCCGCCGCCCTACGTGCCCACCGCGCGCCCGAAAGCGCCTGCCCCACTGCCGCGACACTCGCTCCGGCTCCCCCTTGCGTCCGCCCGCGGTTTTGGTAATAATACTCGTCAGATCTGGTAAATTTGGTATGTTTCAACACTCACAGGAGATGTGCCGTGCGACGCGCTCTCGTGACCGCGCTTGCTTCGTGCGCCGATAGAACAGTCCGGCCGAAGACCCGCCGCTTTCTGGTAGGGCTTTCCTGTGATGAACTCCAATTTCTAGCTGAATTTTTGGGCGCTTCCATTCTGGAATGGGATTGCCGGCGTCCCAGTTCACGAGCGCAGCTCGCCGAACGGGTAGCGTCATTCCAGAAGGCCCGGTGCGGCTGCCAGCATGCGCCCGCTCCGGACCAAGATCACAAGATGATACTGCTCCTCGAATTCCTCTGCCTCAGCGAGTTGCATCAGGTCCCTATGCCCGTGCGGGCGTGGAAACAGTAGCGCCCCGAAAGATTCGCAAAATCCGGCTGCCTTACTGAATCAGAATTTCGTTCCCAATTCCGCCGAGCCGGTACCTGGCTTCCGCGGCGGACACCCCCAACACACAGTTCACGGAAAGAGACCTTATGCGAAGGTTCATCATCACTGGCCCGCCGGGCGCAGGAAAAACAGCGATCATTCGCCAGTCGAAGAGGCAGCTACTGACATCATCGCCGCCGCGCTCGCCCAAGGATCGAGTCAACCCTGGACGCAGCCCGCGTGGTTCATTGATGTTGTCGCTAATCTGCAAAGGGACCGTCAGATTCGAGCGTCGTGCCAGCCAGATGAGGTCCAGTTTCACGACCGTTGCGAGCCAAATAGCGTGGTCGAGCGGGTTAACCGAATCAAAGCGGCGATTCTGTCGCGTTGAGCGGTCTAGCGGACAGGCCGCTAACGCAGCACCGCAATATCAAGCTCGCGCAGCCTCGTTGGGTCGGCGATCACATCGCCCTGAACAATTTTCCCATCCCTTATGGTGAACCGGAGCACGCGGAAGAGCCGTCCACTAAAGCCACTTGTACAAAGCGGGCCAACTGCGAAAAAGCCAGTGCCCCCTTGGCCCAATTCTGTGCGCCGCGAACCACTCTCGGACCGCCCGCAGCCGCGCCGGCGCCGTCCACGTGAACCACCACATCCGGGTCGAGCACCGCCAGAAGCCCATCGAAGTCGCCAGCGCGCAAAGCCGTGAGGAAGGCTTACGCCACTTCCCGCCCGCGGGCCACATCCGCGGCGGCAACTTTTCCCGCTCCTTGCACGCGGCGGCGCGCACGGCTGGCGAGTTGCCTGGCCGCGGCCGCGGAACGCCCCACAATGGGCGCGATTTCCTCGAACGACACGGCAAACATATCATGCATCACGAAAGCGAGCCGTTCGGCGGGCGTGAGCCTGTCGAGCACCACCAGTAGAGCCAGGCCCACCGAATCGGCAAGCAGAGCTTCGTGCTCGGGATCGCTTCCGCTCTCACGCGTGGCCACCGGTTCGAACCCCTGCGCGTCCAGCGACTCTTCCCGCCGTGACGTACGCGCCCGCAAAGTGTCCAGGCATACACGCGCTATCACCGTCGTCAGCCACGCCTTGAGATTCGCTACGCCGCCGGCGCCGGAATGTTCCAGCCGTAACCACGATTCCTGAACAGCATCGTCCGCCTCGCTCAACGAGCCTAGCATGCGATAGGCTACCGCCCGCAAGTGCCCCCGGTTCTCTTCAAAACGTTCTGCCAGCCAATGATTTTCTTGCATCGGTCACATTCCTACACTGCATTCCGTCATGGTTGTGACGAACGAAAGTCAATCAATGTGACGAGGAGATCGTAATATGCAAGCCAGAATGAAGAACCCCGCGATGATCATTCCCGGAGCTATGGAGGCGCTGCAAACCCTGTCCGCAAGCGCGGAAAAAAGCAGTGTGCCGGCGCGTACTATCGGACTGGTGCATCTGCGCGCCAGTCAGATCAATGGCTGCAGTGTCTGCGTGGACATGCACTACCGCATGAGCCAGAAGATGGGTGAAACCGAGGAGCGCCTCTTCACGGTCGCGGCGTGGCGCGATGCGCCCTATTTCTCCGATGCCGAGCGCGCGGCCCTGGCGCTCACGGAAGCGGTTACCCGCCTCAGCGACCGCCCCGACCCGGTGCCGGACGAGATCTGGAATGAAGCCGCGCGGTACTACGACGAGCCTGCGCTCGCAGCCCTGGTGCTCGCCATAGCGATGATCAACGTTTGGAACCGCCTCAACGTGACGACGAGACAGGTCGCCAGAGAGTGGGCCAAATCGCCCGACGCGCGAGCCTGGGTGAAAACCGGCACAGCGCGCTAGCCGCGGCTGTTCGGATCGGGCTTCCGGGGCGGCGCCGGAAGACCTTCCGCCGTGTCTATAATGGTCGCTTCCACATGCAGACGCAGAACCTGATTGCCATTGATACTCACGTCCACATTGAATCGAATACGAACAATGCCGCCGATGAGGCAGCGCGCAAGTATTTCCGCGAAACCGGCCCGCGGACCACTCCGCAGGAAATTGCCGATTACTATCGCGCCCGCAAGATCGGCTGCGTGGTCTTCTCGGTCGATGAGCGGCTAACCGGCAGGCCGCAGGTGCCCAATAAGGAAGTGGCCGCGCTGGCCGCGCAAAACGCGGATGTCATGCTGGCCTTCGCCAGCGTGGACCCCACGCGCGGCTTCGAAGCGATCACTGAGACGGAGCGGCTAATTGCCCACGGCGCCCGCGGCTTTAAGCTGCATCCGCCTCTGCAGCAATTTCACGCCAACGATCGCATCGCCTATCCCTTTTATGAGGTGGTCGCCGCGGCCAAGCTGCCCGTCATCTTCCATACCGGGCACAGCGGTATCGGCACCGGTATGCCAGGCGGCGGCGGCGTGCGTTTGAAGTACGGCAACCCAATGGACATCGATGACGTGGCCGTTGATTTCCCGGACATGCCAATCATCATGGCTCACCCCTCATTCCCGTGGCAGGATGAGGCGATCTCCGTGTGCCTCCACAAGCCGCAAGTTTATATTGACTTGTCAGGTTGGTCGCCGAAATACTTTTCGCCTATTCTCATCCAGTACGCCAACACCCTACTTAAGAATAAAGTACTCTTCGGTTCTGACTATCCTTTGATCACTCCCGACCGCTGGCTGGCCGATTTTGAGAAGATCGCTATTCGCGACGAAGTTCGGCCTCTCATCCTGAAAGAGAACGCCATTCGCCTTTTGGGGCTGAACGGGTAGGATCGAACACAATACAAGCCATCTGTGTACGGCGGTAGACGTTCCGGGTTTGCGCGCCCAACCGTCTACGTGGGAGACTGCCGGGCAACGACACGAATGAGGCCCATGTATGACCAGGAAAACGCTCTGTGTATTTGTGACCGTGGCTACTATTGCGCTCGCGCAATTTGCGGCGAGTGTGCAAGGCACCATCAGCGACCCATCCGGCGCCGCAATCCCTAACGCCAAAGTCACTCTTACGAATACCGAGACGCAACGTATACAAACCACCGCCGCCAGCTCTGACGGCTTTTATAGGTTCACCGGCCTTGCTCCCGGAACTTACTCTCTGGTTGTCGAAGCCCCTAACTTCAGCCGCCAGCAGGTGGATAACATCGTGGTGAGTGCCGATCAGACCCAAGGCGTCAACGCAACACTCCAGCCGGGACAAGTGTCCCAAACTGTGACTGTGACAGCGGCTTCCTCACCTATTGTGAACACCGAGAACGCGCAGATCGGCGAATCGATCACCACGCAGGAGATCGATGACCTCCCACAGTTCGGCCGCGATCCGTACGAATTGATCCGGTTGTCGCCCAATGTGACTGCCGATATGTCCCGCAATGGCACGGGCAATTCCGTAGGACTGCCCAATACCACCGGCCCGGGCGGCTCCAATTCTTCGATCTTTCAGACGGAAAACCAACTGCCCGTTTCCGCCAATGGCCAGCGCCTTTCCAACAACGACTATATCCTCGATGGGGTCAGCGTTAACAGCCTGAACTGGGGCGGCGCGGCCGTTGTCACACCTAACCAGGAATCCGTAAAAGAGATGACTATCCTCACCAGCGCCTATTCGGCGGAGTGGGGGCGAGACTCCGGGGCACAAATCGCGGTGACTACCAAGAACGGCACCAACCAGTTTCACGGTAGCGGCTTCTTTCATTACGATTCCCCCAGCCTGAATGCTTACAACACATGGGGCGGTCCGGGCGGTGCTCCGCCCGTCCGCGACAACAATTTGTACCGGCAATTCGGCGGAAGCCTAGGCGGGCCAATCGTCAAAAATAAGCTGTTTTGGTTTTTCTCCTACGAAGGCTTGCGGCAGACAACTAACGGCGTGTACGAGTCATGGGTAGAAACGCCGCAGTTCCGGCAGATGGTGGTTGCGGACCGTCCCGGCAGCGTTACCGCCCAGCTATTTCAATCCCCCGGAATCGCTCCGCGCGTGCTCAGCGTGTTGAACGAGCCGTGCCCGCCCGCGTTCGCGCCCGGAACCTGCCAACAGGTCTCCGGCGGAATCAACATAGGATCGCTCACTGGTGCAACCGGGCAATACAATTCGCTCGTTGGCGGGGGCCTGACCAGCACTCCAGATCTCGAATATGCGGAACTGGCGGCGCCCACCACGTTACGCGGCAATCAATACAACGGCCGCATGGATTACTCAGTGACTCCCCGCGACTCTATTGCCGGAATCCTGTACTTTACGTCGCTCTACAATCTCTCCGCGGACACCACCACGGGAAGCCGTCCCATGGCCGACGTAAACTTCACTCCACTTAACGATGCCGTGACGGCACTCTATACTCACATCTTCGCCCCGACTGTGATCAACGAAGCGAGGGCCAATTTCACGCGCTTTGCCGCCAATCAGATTACTTCTAACGAAGGCACAGTCAACTGGGGGATTCCGCGTGTCGAAGTGCAGGGATATCCCATCGGCAGTGAAGGGGCGCCCAATGGCAGGCTGGAATTCGGCGCGCTACAGGGGGATACCACTCCCGGCATTTTCGCTCAGAATCAGTACGAGTTTCGCGACATCGTGAGCAAGGTTACCGGTAGTCACGCTTTGAAATTCGGCGTGGAGATTCGGCAGGAAGAGGATAACAACGGATTGCAAGGCGCTGCCCGTCCGGATTACGTTTTCAATGGTCTGTGGGAATTGGCTAACAGCGCACCCATTTATGAAGGTATTGCCGCGAATCCCGTAACCGGCGGCCCACCGGCTGCGACGCAATACCTCCGCACGCGCTACCGCGGGCTGTTTGCGCAGGATGACTGGAAGATCCTCCCGAACCTGACGCTGAATTTTGGCCTGCGCTGGGAATACTTCGGGCCGCCCAGTGTAGCTCGTGGAACTCTGAGCAATCTCCTCTTCGGCTCGGAAGGAATGGCAAACTCTATCGTGCAGCCAGTGAGCCAACTCTATAATCCGCGCTACACGAATTTTGCGCCGCGCTTCGGTTTTGCGTGGTCGCCCGGAAAGACTGGCAACCTGGTGGTCCGCGGAGGATTCGGCGTATTTTATGATCGCATCCCGGAAGCCTTGTTTACCAATGCCGCGGCGAACCCTCCCGCCTTTGCGCGCTACGGACTCTGCTGCGGTACCGCCTCGAGCCCATTCGACAACGGCGAAATTCTGTATTCTTTCGGCGCGAGCGATTCGCCCTTCAGTTATCCTGTCAACCCAGCATTAGCGCAAGGCATCAATCCGTTGACGGGCACTCCCGCCGCCGGGCCGGTTGAAATATGGGGAGCGCAAAACTACACGCCCAATCCCATGGTGTACATCTACTCATTCGACGTTCAGTATCGGCTGCCCTGGAAAAGCTCTCTCGAAGTCGGTTACTCCGGAAGTACCGGCCGCCATTTGATTCGCCTGGTAGACCAGGTATTCCTCTACGGCAATAACAACAACTTGACCAGCGGCCCTGCTTATAGCGCCGTGTACTTCCCGCAGCCAGACGATAACTCCAACTACAACGCGGCACTCGTCACTCTGCGCAAGCAGTATGACCACGGATTGCAGTTTGTGTTCAACTACCGGTGGGCGAAGAGTCTCGATAACACCTCTTATGAAGGACCCGGCGCAGTAACTAACCAGACTTATCCCCAGAATAACCGTCTGGAGTGGGGACCTTCCGACTTCGATGTGACTCAGCTCGTGACTTGGTCCACCGTTTGGGATATCCCTACGTCCTCCCACCTTGGGCACGTGGCGCACGCCATTTTGGGAGGATGGCAGCTTGCGCCCATCATAAGCTGGCATACCGGATTCCCCTGGACGCCTGTAATCGGGCAATCGGTCCAAACACCGGGAGGTCCGACACTGAGTCCCATCCGGCCGACAGTTTACTATGGCGGCGCCGGACACAGTGAATCCAATGAGGCTTACATGACAGGCAGTGACTTTCCGCTGGGTGGAGCGGCTTATTTCAACACCACTGCCAGCGGACCGCCCGGCATCGGCCGCAACTCCTGGCGCGGGCCACACTTCTTTCAAACGGATCTGAGCTTCGCCAAGAACACCCGGCTGCCATTTTTCTTCGGAGAAAGCGCCAACCTGGAGTTGCGCGCTAACTTCTTCAACATTTTCAATCAACTCAACCTGACGCCACTGACCTTCGGAGGATCTGGCACGCACGCCGACCAGTCCTTCTTTGGCGAGTCACCGGGAGGTCTTGCGGGACGTGTTGCGGAGTTACAAGCCCGGCTGCAATTTTAGTATCGGGCTGTGGCTTTTGCCAGCGCACATCTTTTGCCCATGGCACATCTATGGAAGTGACTTCTCACTAAGAGTCATCTGGTGGCCTGTTGCATGAATTTCAATCTGTGCTTTGTCACTCACACGAAGAATAAAGGTGCTCGGATTCTTCATGCCCCATTTGACGTAAGGAATAGTGAAGTCGAGAGTTGCCGAGATGCGCTCTGATTGCAAACCAACCTGAACTGGAATGGTTAATTCGTGAACTGCGCCGTGGATGAAGAACTGGCCGTGCACCTGAAGCGCCGCCGAACCGCCGGGCAGTAGCTTGCCGGCAACGTGATCGGGGCGAAAGATAATATCGGGATACTTGCCGGTTTCCAAAATACTTTTGTGCATGCGGTCGTCGCGGCTATGATTGCCGCTGGAGCCGCTGGCGGCATCGACAATTAGTTCGCCGGACGCCTTTCCCGTAACCGGATCAAAGCGTACGCCGCCGCGGCGCAACTGAAAGGAACCGTGCACCGTGTGTAGTGTGGAGCCGAGTGAGAAACTAACTTCGGTCTGCGCCGGGTCGAATTCGAAAACCATCTCTTCGGCGTACAGGTGTGTAGATACGGCTAAAGCCGGCAGCAAAATCGGCAGGAATCGTATGCGAGTAACTATCATGATCTCCCCGATATTTGCCGGCTCAGAGTAAAGCGGGCGAGCACAAAATCAAAGGGCTTCAGGGCGCCCACATGCAGCGCCAACATTTGTTCGAATAGCACTGGGCGGGCGGCAAATACCCTGAAGACGCGCCGGCGGAGCCAGGGGCGAGATCCCAGTGAAAGCAATAACCTGCCCATTAGCGTTGGCCGTCTCATCAAGCGGCGGTGCGCTTTCTCGTAGTCAGGCAAATCGTAGTTTTCGAGGGCCGACGCCAAAGCGAGGGCTTGGTTGAAGGCGAGGCAAAGCCCTTCCCCGGTGATTGCATCAACCGAACCGGAGGCGTCGCCGACGAGGGCGATGTGGTCATGGGTTACTCGCCGCAACCTGCGCATGACCGTGACGGCGCCCGCCTCTGCTGGCCCGGAAGGTTCCCTAAGCCGCGCCGTCAATTGCGGTGACTGCGCAAGAGCCTGTTCCAGACGAAGATGAGCATCGTGTGAAATCACCACCACCGATACTTCCATCGCGCCTACGGGCGTCACATAGATCTGGAAGTTGTCACTCCAGTGCAGTTCCATGCACTCCAACGGCCGGGCCAGGTGGAAGTGACGGCGAAACCCGAAGCGCCGCGCGAAAACCACCTGACCACGAAGGCAGGAAGCCCCATTGAGGCCGGCCCAGGCGCGCACCCGCGAGCCGCGGCCATCGGCCCCGACAATCCAGCGGCTTTTGATTCGCCGCCGTCCGATCGAAACGCTATCCGCGACAATTCCCGTGACGGGCGCGCCCCACAGCAACTCCGCGCCGGCGTTTTCCGCGGCTTGCGAAAGAGCGTTGTGAAGCGCCGCGCGGCGTACACCAAGGCCATGCCCATTGGGAAAGACCGCTTCTGCCGTGACCCCTGCATCGATGAACCGAATCCCTCGAAATGGCGCCGGCGCGGCGCACGCCAGAGAAACGCCCAGTTTGTTCAAAGCGTTCAGGCCATCCGGCATGATACCCTCTCCACAGGCCTTGTCAATCGGCCGGCGCGCGCCATCGGCCACAATTACCCGCAGCCCTTTTTGGCGTGCGGCCAGCGCCGTGGCGAGACCCGCGGGACCGCCGCCCGCTATGAACACGTCAGTATCGAATCCGTGTGAACTCAAATACGAAAGACGTCAAGCCGCAAACCGGAGTTGCGCCCCAAGCTTGAGCGGCTCTTGTTTTAACTTTTGCAACCGGAGATGGCTTCCGGCATCCTATTGCCCAGAGCGAAGGAGCGTAGACGAAATGACTGCCGCTTTTGGGTACAGTTCCACAACAGACGATGTTCTCTCGGGCTGGAATCTTGCAGGCAAGCGTGTTTTGGTTACCGGTGTCTCCGCCGGCCTCGGAGTGGAGACGGCGCGGGCGCTTGCAGCGCACGGAGCACAGGTGGTTGGCGCAGCCAGGGACTTGAGGAAAGCTGAATCTGCAACCGATGAAGTGCGCAAAGATGCCGCAGCCTCTTCCGGTAGTTTCGAGCTGATCGCACTGGACCTTGCCAGTCTAAAGAGCGTGCGAGCGTGCGCTGATCATTTGCTGGAAAAAGGTAAACCATTCGACGTGGTGATTGCGAATGCCGGCGTCATGGCTACGCCGTTCGGTCACACGGAGGATGGGTTTGAGACGCAGTTTGGCACGAATCACATCGGCCATTTTGTATTTGTGAACAGGATTGCGCCGCTGATTCGAGCAGGTGGAAGGCTGGTTAACCTTTCGTCCGCCGGACATCGCTTCGCGAATGTGGACCTCGACGATCCCAACTTTGACCGGACTCCGTACGACCCGTGGGTTGGTTACGGCCGGTCGAAGACGGCCAATATCCTTTTTGCAGTGGCGTTCGATCAACGGCACCGCGAAAAGGGAATCCGCGCCGCCGCCGTCCACCCAGGGGGCATCCAAACCGAACTTGGCCGGCATGTGGACATGTCTCAGCTACAGGCAATGGTGGATCAAATCAACAAGGAACTCGCCGCCGAGGGGAAGGCCGCATTCGAGTGGAAGACTATTCCCCAGGGAGCCGCCACGTCGGTCTGGGCGGGGATTGTCGCGCCCGCAGATCAGGTCGGCGGCCGGTATTGCGAGAACTGCCACGTCAGTGAGACCGCCCCTGATGACCAGCCCCTCGGTTTCAGCATCGAAGGCGTGCGTGGCTATGCAGTCGATTCGAAAAACGCTGAAGCGCTCTGGAGGCGAACGGAAGAGCTGGTCGGGGAACATTTTTAAGTGGCTCACCACACCCGGCACGCATTCGCCGCAACCATGGGTTGCCCTGCCCTGCAGGCGAACGCCTTTTGAAACTCCGGCATATTGCGCACTACGCCATTTACCCGGAATCGCCCGGGAGAATGTGGATCGGTCTGCGCATGCAGGCGCAGCGATTCCGGAGTCGCGCTCTCACACCAGATCTGGGCGAATGACAGGAAATAGCGCTGCTCGGGCGTCAGCCCGTCAACGGGCTTCTGGCTGTTGCCAATCACATCCAGCAAGGCCATCAACGCCAGCCGCAGCCCTCCATTATCCGCGGTGTTTTCTCCCAGCGTGAGTTGGCCGTTCAAGTGGATGTCGTCCACCGGCGTGAAGCTGGAGTACTCCTGTACGAAGCACGCCTCTTTGTCATTGAACTGCTTGGCATCGGCTGCCGTCCACCAGTCGCGCAGGTTCCCCTGCGGATCGAACTGCCGCCCCTGGTCGTCGAAACCGTGTGTCAGTTCATGGCCGATCACCATGCCAATCGCCCCGTAATTCACGGCATCGTCCGCCCGGTTGTCGTAGAACGGCGGCTGCAGGATGCCCGCCGGAAAATTGATGTTGTTCATCTGCGGGTCGTAATAGGCGTTCACCGTGGGCGGCGTCATCTGCCACTCCGCGCGATCCACGGGTTTGCCGATTTTGTTCAATTGGCGCTCGAACTCAAACTGGTCGGCGCGCATGCCGTTGCCTGCCGCATCGTCGCGCTTAATGGTCACGCTGCTGTAATCGCGCCATTTGTCCGGGTAGCCGATTTTATTAGTGATGGCTTTCAGTTTAATCTCCGCCTGTTTCTTGGTCGCCGGCGTCATCCAGGTCAAGCTCTCGATGTCCTTGCCCAACGCCTTCTCGATCTCCGCCACCATCTTCAGCGTGCGCTCCTTGCCTTGCGCGCCGAAGGTGCGCTCCACGAATTTCTGCCCCAGCGCCTCTCCCAGTTGACTGTCCGTGAAGTCCACGCAGCGTTTCCAGCGCGGCCGCTGCTCCTTGGCGCCCGTCAGCGTTTTGCCGTAAAAATTGAAGCTCTCCTCTACGAATGGCGCCGGCAGCAGCGGCGCCTCCGCATGCAAAACATTCCAGCGCAAGTACGTTTTCCAATCGTCCAGCGTGTAAGCGCCCAGCGCGGTGTTCTGCGCTTTGAAGAAGTCGGGCCAGGCCACGTTGATCTGCTGAAATGCGGGCGCTCCCGAATCCGTGAAGTACTCCGTCCAGCGGAAAGCCGGCTCCAGCGCTTCCAACTCCTGCTTGCTCATGCGGTGATATTGCTTCTCCGGATCCCGCCTCGAAACGCGATCGAGCGATCCCTTAGCCAGGTCCGTCTCGATGCGCATCACTGTCTGCGCGCCGGCCCTGGCTTGCGCCGCCGGCTCGCCCGCCAGTTCAAACATGCGCTGCACATGCGCCAGGTACTTCTCCCGCACCTGCTTCATTTGCGCATCGTCTTTCAGATAATAGTCCCGGTCCGGCAGCCCAATCCCGCCCTGGTCGGCCTGCGCGATTACGGAGTTGGAGTCTTTGAAATCCTGCCCGGAGCCGAAATCGAACATGGAACCCATGCCCATCCGCTGCAGGTGCGCCACCTCCGCGGCAAGCTGGCTTTTATCTTTCAAGTTACGAATGCGGTCCAACTCCGGCTGGATCGGCTTGAGACCGTTAGCGTCAATCGCCGGCACATCCATGCAAGCCGCGTAATAATCGCCAATCTTTTGCGTAACCGCATCGCGGCTCTGGTTGGGCTTCGCGGCCTGTTCCAGAATCTGATGCAGCACCTCCAGATTGCGCTCTTCCAGTTGCGTAAAACGGCCCCAGCGCGACTGATCCGGCGGAATCGGATTGTTTTTGATCCAGTTGCCGCACGCATATTGGTAGAAGTCCACGCAGGGATCGATCGACTTATCCCTCAGGTTGGGATCGAATCGCAGATCGGGGGGATTCGCCGGCGTGGCCGCTGGCGTCTGTTGCGGGACCGGCGCCGGCGGTTTTGGCGCCGTCTGCGCGAACGCGGCTCCCACTACGATACTTGCTGCTAACAGGATTCTCGGCACGGCAATCTGCTCCTTCTCCTCAATGTAACGTGCTATTCCCCTATTTTGATGCAAGGTTTTGCTAACCTTTAATATGCCCAGTATCCTTGTTCGCAAACCGCTAGGCCGAATTATGGAGGAGGCTCGGGATAGCGGCGAACATTCCCTCCGCCGCACACTGGGTCCCTTTCAACTCACCACCCTCGGCGTGGGCGCGATTATCGGCGCGGGGATTTTTGTGTTTTCGGGTCTGGGCGCCCACTACGCCGGACCGGGGCTGATGCTGTCGTTTGTCCTCTCCGGCATCGGTTGCGCCTTCGCCGGCCTGTGCTACGCCGAATTCGCCTCCATGATTCCTCTGGCCGGCAGCGCCTATACCTACGCCTACGCCACCCTGGGCGAGCTGTTCGCCTGGATCATCGGCTGGGACCTGACGCTTGAATACGCCATGGGCGCCAGTGCCGTTTCTTCCGGGTGGTCCAACCATTTTATAGAGCTACTGAACATCTTTCATCTGAAGATGCCGCTTTGGCTGGCCTACGACCACTGGACCGGCCTGAAGATCGCCGAAAATACCGTGGCCCGGCAGATCGCCCAAGCCGCAGATCCTTCGCTCGTCCCCGGCACCCAGGCCTTCGTCGATCGCGTGACCGCTATCATCTCTGCGCAATCCGCCGAACTGGTTCGCCGCGCCCACGAATTGCTCAGCGCGCCGCACCTGTTCGGAGCGGAAATCGGCTTCAATCTGCCGGCCTTCCTCATTGCCCTCATCATCACCACCATTCTCACCATCGGTATCCGCGAGAGCGCCCGGTTCAACGATGCCATCGTCGTCATCAAGGTGGCTGTGGTGTTGTTCGTGATCGGTCTCGGCGTGTATTACATCAACACCGCCAATTGGGGATCGAGCTGGGTCACCTTTGCGCCTCATGGATTCGCCGGAATCGGAGCCGGCGCCGCCTACGTTTTCTTCGCCTACATCGGCTTCGACGCGGTCTCCACCACCGCACAGGAAGCCCGCCACCCGCAGCGCGATCTGCCCGTGGGCATCATCGCTTCGCTGCTCGTCTGCACCGTCCTCTACATTCTAGTAGCGGGCGTCCTGACCGGCATGGTTCCGTGGCAGGAAATCAACATCGAAGCCCCCATCGCGCGCGCCTTCCTGGACCGCGGCCTGGTCACCGCTTCGAACATCATTACGCTTGGCGCACTGGCCGGCCTGACCAGCGTCATGCTCGTCATGCTGCTCGGACAAACCCGCGTGCTCTATTCCATGGCCAATGACGGCCTTCTGCCGCGCAAGTTTTTCGCCGCCGTTCACCCCAAGTGGCGCACCCCCTGGAAGAACACCATTCTCGTGGGATTGCTTGCGGCGGTTGTCGGCAGTCTAACCCCCATCGCCGATATCGGCAACCTGGTGAACATAGGCACGCTGCTCGCGTTCGTGATCGTCTGCCTGGCCGTAATTGTGCTGCGCCGCACCAACCCGGAGCAGCCCCGCCCCTTCCGCACTCCCTGGGTCCCGCTATTGCCGGTCCTCGGAGTCATCTCCAACGGTTACATGATGTACCAGTTGGGCTGGATCAATTGGGCCCGGCTCATTCTGTGGCTGATCATTGGCTTGTTTATCTATTTCACCTATAGCCGCAAGCACAGCCGCGTGGCCGCGGAGCCGAGTGCCGCGCCTCAGTCGCTCGTCAATCGGCGCTCGTAATTTGTCTGCCCTGAGGATCCAACTGTTCGCTGAGGAATTCGTGCAGAAAGTGCGGCTGATAGCACGCATAGACCCGCGCGCCGAACCGGAACAGATCGGATGCCAGGTTCCGAAAGCGGTTGACGCCTCGTCCTTCCCACTCACGCACCAGGGCCAAGCCATCGTCGGCGAGATCTGTCGCGTCGTGGACGTCCTCCATGACCGTTTCGGTTTTTGCCTGGACTGACAACCGGCGTCCCGCGACCTGACAGAGCACGTGGCGCGCTTTGAGGCCGGCCTCCGCCGCCGCGGCATCCACATGTTCGTGCTCCTTCACCAACGCAAGCGCTCGGCGCGCTGATTCCCGCGCTGCTAGGTCCGGCACAATCTTGGCCTCCGACGCCTGAATGTTCGCGAGGTTCATCCACACGACTGCGAGGAGATAATCGCGCTCGGGCGCATCCATCGCCTTAGCGTTATCGAGGACCGCAATGGCGTCAACCAGGGCGGCGATGGCGTCGGCCGTCGCCGGCGGGTTCTGTGCGGCAAGGACCAATGCCCGGTTCTGATGAGCGATCGCTAAACGTTTGGAAAAACGCGGGTCGTCGCCGAGCGGCAGTGGACGCAGGAGTGCCAACGCTTCGTCGTAGGCGCGAAGCGCCAGCGCATGGTAGGCGGGGCCACGACGCGTGAGTGCCTCGGCGCGATTGAGCCAACAGGCGGCCAAGCCGTAGGCGTGCATAGGCACGTCCGCCGGCAGACGGCGTCGCAGCTCGAGCGCGCGATCGAAATAGAGAAGCGCGGCGTCCGCATCGTTGCCGGACTGCAGCAGACGGATACCTTCCTCCATGAAGAGAGATGCCCGTGCGTTGGTGGCTTCGATCTCCCGAGGATCATCCGGAGCTTCTGTCATAGCTCCGCCCAGTACCGCATGATGTTGTGATAAATGTTGGTGAGTTTGCGGACCTCGGGGTCGTTGCGGCCGAGACGCCGGACCAGTTCCTGAATCGC
>JASIAM010000254.1 GCA_030041985.1 Bryobacteraceae bacterium
TGATGCATTCCGCAGTCGTGCGCTGGGGCGCGCAGCCGATGTACGCCGCCGGATGGCTGGCCGCTGGTGCCTTACTGTATTCGGCCCGCTGGTGGAGCGGCGGCGTGCCACGGAAAACCGAGATGACGCAGGCAACCGGGCGAAGCGTATCATGATCTCATGAGCACGACCACGCTGCTGACTCTGGAGCAGTTTGAACGGATCGAAGGCGACGATCACCTGGAGCTGCTGAAAGGAGAATTGATCCGCTTGCCCCCGCCGCAGCGCCCGCACATGGAATCCTGTGAAGCGCTCTTCGAACGGCTGAAGAAGGCAGTCAGCCAGTTGCGAAGTGCGCACCCTGAGATCAGGATTGGCAAGGTGCACATTGAAATGGGCTACCTCCTTCCGGGCGACCCACCTACCTGGTTGCGTCCGGACGTGAGCATCACCTATTTCGACCAACCCGGGGAACGCTATTATGAGGGATCTCCTCTCATGGTCTTCGAAGTGGTCTCCGAATACGACACCGCCAGGCAGATCGCGGAGAAGGTCGCGCTCTTTCTCGCCAACGGCGCTAAAGAGGTCTGGATGATTTATCCGGACACGCGCCGCGCCTGGGTGTACGATGGCTCCGGCATCGCCCGCGAAATGCAGTCCATTCGCACGCCTCCACTGCCAGGCGTGGAAATTCCGCTGGAAGAAATTTTGTAGCTCAGGCCGTCCGGACCATGGGCTTTTCGGTGGCTTCCAGAATGCTGGCCAGCAGGTGCGAGCGGCGAAACGGGCGCCGCAGTTGCGCACCGATCTGAGAAGCATACTCGGGCACGCCAACGGCCCTCTCGTTTTCTTCCTCACAGAGGCACAGCACGCGAACGTCAGGATCCGTGTCATGCAGCCTCCGCAATAACTGCCGAAAATCCAGGCCCGGCGTAGCCGGGTCGGCCACCACCAGGCGCAAGGACGGTTCCTCCCTCGTTAACAGCGCCGAAATTTCACTGCCCGTCTCCGAGCTCACTACTCGAAAGCCAACCTTCTTCAATGTCGATCGGATCAGTTTTTGGTCCGCGTCGTCTTGGGGCATAACGACGACCGCTGTCCGTGACTGATTGTCTCCTTGCATACCTTTATGATAATGCCTATGATAATGCCCCGGGCTGGCAGAAGTTCACACATTTTCCGTCTGCTGTGCATGATGGCGCACATCAATGCCCTTGACGAGGAACACCACATCTTCGGCGATGTTGGTAGCGTGATCTCCGATACGTTCCAGGTTGCGCGCGATGAAGAGGAGGTCGATTGCGGCAGTTAACACTGTAGGATCGCGCTGCATCACGTCGAGCAGCTCCGCGTGCACCGTATCGCGCAACTCGTCCACTTCGTCATCGGCCAGCAGCACGCTGTGGGCCAGCTCGGCATCGCCATTCACGAAGGCATCCAGGCACTTGAGCAGCATGGATTGCACCAGCGAAGCCATCTTCGGAATGTCTGTCATGGGCTTCACCAGCGGATGGTTCATAAGGGAAAGCGAGCGTTCGGCAATGTGCATCGCCAGGTCGCCAATCCGCTCCAGGTCGGTGTTGATCTTCAGAGCAGCGGTCAAAAGGCGCAAATCGCGCGCTACTGGCTGCCGCAGGGCGAGGAGGCGAGTGGCCAATCCGTCGATTTCCATCTCCATCCGGTTGACTCGCGGCTCATCCCGGATCACCTCTTCCGCCAATTCCCGATTCTGATCGATCAGCGACCGCACGGCGCGATGGATGCCCGACTCTACCAGGCCCGCCATCTGCAGCAACTTCTGATTCAACTCTTCCAATTCGACGCTGAAATGCCGCACAGACCTTCTCTCCCCTCCCTACGTAGGAATGCTACGTTTCCCCTGCCGTTAGGACCAATTATTGCAAGCGGTGTGCCTAACCGAAACGCCCCGTTATGTAATCTTCCGTTTCCTTCTTCGAAGGGTTCTTGAAGATTACGTCCGTCCTGTCGAATTCGATGAGTTTGCCTAGCAGAAAGAAACCGGTGTTGTCCGCCACGCGCGCCGCCTGTTGCATGTTATGCGTGACGATGACCATGGTGCACTGGTCTTTCAGGGTGAACAGCAGCTCTTCGATCTTTGCCGTAGCGATGGGATCGAGCGCGGAGCATGGCTCATCGAGGAGGAGCACTTCCGGATCGACCGCCAGTGCCCGGGCAATGCACAGGCGCTGCTGCTGGCCGCCCGACAACGCGTAGGCTGATTCGTGCAGCTTATCCTTCACCTCGTCCCACAGCGCCGCGCGCCGTAAGCTCTCCTCCACCTTGTCGCGCATCTCGCCGCGCCGGGCCATTCCGTTGATCCGCAGCCCATAGGCGATGTTTTCCGCGATGGATTTGGGAAACGGATTCGGCCGCTGAAACACCATTCCCACGCGCCGCCGCAAGCTGGTCACATCCACGCCCAGCACGTCTTCGTTATCCAGCAGGATCTGGCCCTCCACCCGCGAGTGGCGAATGGTTTCGTTGATGCGGTTGAGCGTCCTCAAGAAAGTGGATTTCCCGCACCCGGAAGGCCCGATCATGGCCGTAATCCGGTTGGCGTACATATCCAGCGAGATATCGTGCAGCGCCTGGAACGAACCGTAATAGAAATTGACATGGCTGGCGCGCAGCTTGGGGCCGCTTTGTGGCACGGGTGGCCTTTCTCCTTCCGGGCGCGGAGTGGAAGTTTTGGGTGTAGGTGGTTGTGGTGCGGAAGTAGCTCTTTGGACCATGGCGTCTTTATCCCCGCGGAACCGAAATGCCCCGCGCCAGAACCATGCGCGCCGCGATATTGGCAAGCAATACCAGAGCGATCAGCGCCAGTCCGGCGGCCCATGCCTGGCGGTGCCAATCGTCATACGGGGAAATGGCGCGGTAGTAAATCATCACGGGCAGTGATGCCGATGGCTCATTGATCCCGCCCCAAAACTGGTTGTTGAAGGCGGTGAACAGTAGCGGCGCGGATTCGCCGGCAATCCGCGCCACACCGAGAATCATCCCCGTGAGGATGCCTTTGCTGCCCGCGGGCACCGCTACGGTGGCGATCATTTTCCACTTGCTGGCGCCGAGCGCCAAAGAGCCTTCCCGCAGAGCCATGGGAACCTCGCGCAGGAACTGCTCGGTTTGCCTGGTCACGATCGGGATCAGCATGACTGCCAGCGCCACGGCTCCGGAGAACGCGGAGAAGTGCCTCATGGGGAGCACTACCAAAGTCCAGGCGAGCACGCCGACGATAATTGAAGGAACCCCGTTCAATAAATCCGCGGTATAGCGGACCAGCGATGCAAAATGCTTGTCGTCGAATTCCGAAAGATAAACTCCGGCAATGAAGCCGATCGGAATACCCATCAGCGATGCCATGCCTACGATTTCGAGGCTTCCCACGATAGCATTGGCCATGCCACCCCCCGCCTCCCCGGTGGCCTTCGGCAATTGCGTAAAGAAATTCCAGTCGAGCGATTTGCTGCCGTTATACACCAGGAACGCCAGAATGACGAACAGCGCGGAAACAGCGATTACCGCGCATACGCCGCTTGCGGAAAGCATCGCCGCGTTCACGAATTTTCGCCAGCGGAGTCGCATCAGTTATGGCCGTTTAGAACCCTTCGAAGTAGTGGCAATGATCAGCAGCCGCGCTATCCCATTAATGATAATCGTAAGGCAGAACAGGACCAAGCCCAGTTCGATCAGGGAGGCGATGCGGACTCCGGTGGCCGCCTCCGCAAATTCATTGGCAATTACGGAAGCGATGGAATAGCCCGGGGATAGCAAAGAAGCGTGAATTTCGGGGGCGTTGCCGATCACCATGGTGACAGCCATGGTTTCCCCCAAAGCTCGCGCCAACCCAAGGAAAATCGATCCATAAATTCCGAGCTTGGCGTAGGGCACCACGATATGCCAGGTGGTTTCCCACTTGGTGGCGCCCAAAGCCAGCGCGGCTTCCCGCTGTTCCCGCGGAACCGCCAGCAGCGATTCGCGCGAGACGGAAATGATGAAGGGAAAAGTCATAATGGCCAGAACCAGCGACGCCGTCAGATATCCAACGCCAAATGCCGGACCGCGAAAAAACGGAAGAAACCCCAGAGTCCGTTTGAGAAACGGCTCCACGTAGGAACGCATCAGAGGAACCAACGTTAGAAACGCGAGCAGGCCGTAAATCACGCTCGGGAACGCGGCCAGCAGTTCCACCATAAAGGTGAGCGCATTCGACAGACCTGCGGGGGCCATCTCCGACAGGAAAACCGCGGCGCCCACGCCCAGCGGAATGGAAATGAGCAAGGCCACAAAGGACGTGATCACCGTCCCATAGATGAACGGCAGCGCGCCGAATTCTTCGGTGACCGGGTTCCACGCGCTTGAGGTCAGAAAGCCCCATCCGAATTTGGCGCGGGAAGGCTGGGAACCCTGCCATAGTTCAAACACCAGCACGACGACGATTAGCAGAACCAGGGCCGCGAATATGAACGCGACCCAACGGGCGACAAGGTCGCCTGTCTGCGTCGCTATCTTTGTGCTGGCTGGCCGGTCGGCTACAGCGGTAGAGGCCATAAAGGCGAAGCAATCGAGCAGGCTGTAAGCCGGCTACTTGATCAGCGCGAGTTGCTTCATCTCCTTAGCAACCACCTCTTTGGGCAGCGGGGCATAATCCAGTGATGCGCAATCCTTCTGTCCATCCGTCAACATCCACTGCAGAAAACCTTTGGTCGCCTTCAGCTTCGCGGCATCCGCAAGTTGTGCCGGAATCAGCATGTAGGTGAAGGTCGAGATCGGGTACGCATCTTTGCCCTTCTCATTGGTGATCGATACGCGGAAATCGGCGGGCATGGTGTTGGCTGCGCCGGCCGCTGCGGCGGTAACGCTATCGAGCGTCGGCTTCACCCAGTTGCCGGATGCATTTTTGATGGTGGCGTAGGGGAGCTTGTTTTGCCGGGCATACCCCAGTTCCACATAGCCGATGGAATCCGGCGTCTGCTTGACCAACCCCGTAACACCCGCGTTCCCGTTGCCGCCCAAAGTTTGGCCGGGCCAGCTTACCGAGGCGCTGTTGCCCACCTTCATTTTCCATTCCGGGCTGACTTTGGAAAGAAAATCGGTGAAGACAAACGTGGTGCCGCTCCCGTCGGTTCTCCGGATGACTACGATATCGTCATTGGGAAACTTCACTCCAGGATTGTCTTTCGTAATCCGGGCGTCACTCCATTTCGTAATCTTGCCCAGATAGATGTCGGCGACCACGTCGGAACTGAGTTTCAGCTCGGTAGAGACGTTGGGGATGTTATAGGTAAGCACCACTGCACCCATAACGGTGGGGAAGTGGAGAGCCTTTACCTTTAATTTAGAGATTTGCTCATCGGTAAGCGGAAAGTCGGATGCGGCAAAATCCACAGTTCCGCCCGTGAGCTGATTGACACCCGCACCGGAGCCCACGCCCTGATAGTTAATCTCTACGCCGGAATGCAGCGTGTGGTATTCGCCGAACCATTTCTGGTAAATCGGCGCCGGAAAAGTAGCACCGGCTGCATTGATCTTTTGGGCTTGCGCCGCCGTCGCTCCAAGGCCAACCGCGACGCATACCGCCCAGGAGAAACTCTTCATTGCGATCCTCCCTTCGATTCTCGCACCCTTCGTTGTTACGGTTCCGTTAAGAAATCGCGAGACCGTTTGCTAATTTCCAATTGTCGGAGCGGAGCCTGGAAGCGTGTAGCGCAAATCAAACCACACGGCGTCCTGCTGCGCTCCAATGGGGGCGCCAGGCGCTACATACCAGGGCCGCCGGAAAAAGTAGGCGTAGTCCAAAAAGAAAGAAATCTGACCGTATCTGGGATCGCGGTACAGAGTTTGCGTGAGGCCGATGGTCAGTTCCTGCATCGTTCGGTTCTGGCTATTCGCGGATCCGTGATACCCGTAGCCGATCAGCGAGGTCCCATTGGCGTCGAGAGCCGTATCGCGGCCCGCATAGATACCGCCATAGTAGCCATAGAACACTGACTTGCCAAGAGTCCACTCGAAGCCATCCACGGTGGAGCCGGCATGCATCAGCGAGGGGGCGCCATTGGCGCGTAGGATGAAGTCTGGCACCTCGCCAAAGAGGTAGCGGCCGTCGCCATCGCTCCAGAAGAAGTTTTCAAACAGCCGGAGGTTGTTCACCACCTCGAAGTTGCTGTTGAACTCTCCGCCGCCGCCGGTCGCGGTGAAGAATTGCCCTGCTCCGGGGCCGGTGGCGTTGGGGTTGAACGTTTTGAACTGAGAGAGGACGCCCGCAACCTCGAAATGGACTCGCGGGCTCGGATCGAACGCAATCTTGCTGATGATATCGGGGGCAACGTTGGAAATGTTCAAGCCGTTAGTCGCATTGGCATCGAGTTCCGTACTGGTAAGGCCGGTGAGCGCCGCAGGCAGCGTGGGAATACCACCGCCGCCCGAACCGCCGAAGTACTGATCGGAATTCTCCGCCGCGATACCCCAGGTGATCTTTTCGCTCGGGTGATAAAGAAACCGGAAACCGGGAATGCGGCCCCATGTCAAGCCGTTCAGGTAGTTCACGTCGAACTCCAGGCCGTAAAACAGGTCGCCGGGGAGGGCTGAAATCTGCCGGCGGTTGGGTGTCATCATGCTCCACGATTGTCCCGCCAGCACTTCGAACTTGCCCTTGCGGACATCAACCCAATACAGGCGCAGGCGCAAGGGGACGCTGTTACTGGTTACCTGGAGATTGTTGGCAGCGATTCCGCCCACAAAGTCGGATTCCCAGTAGCCGAGTACATGAAAGCCCTTGTAAAGGGAGTCGAAGCGGGCGCCAATGCGCGAGTTCTGCAAGCTCATATTGTTGGCGCTCAACCGCCCGCCCGGAAGGTTGTTGTTGTAAGGGTAGCTTCCGAAGTTCGTCTGCAGTCCAGCGCCGTAGCTGGTGTTGCGCCAGGTGTCCGTGACATCAATAAAGCCTACTGGAGTGATCGCCGTGTTTCCAATGCGAAGCTGCAAAGGCGAGTCGGGGATCTCTTCCTGGGCCGTTGCCGGGGGCGGAAATACTTGAGGGGAAGCAGCGAACAGCGGGGGTAGGGCGGGCGCGACACCGGGCGGGATGATCGGCGTGGTGGAAGCTACATCGCCCAGGTTAGGCGCCTTATGCTCGGGTTCCGCCGCGGCGGTGCTAGCGGCCGAGCCCGTGCTGGCTCCCTCTGCTTTATCCGCTGTCTTGTTGTTCTCGATTGCCTTGTTCAGGAGTTTCTGCTGGCCGGCCAATGCCTGTTGCAAAGCTTCGATCTGCTTTTGCTGCTGTTCTAATTGTGCCTTCAACCGTGTCAGTTCCGTGGACTGGTCATCTGTCCCCGATGCCGGCTGCGAGCCATCTGCTCCCCAAGCTATCATCGGGCCAGACAGAACTGCGCACAGAACTGCGATGGTGACAAATCGTAGTTGATTCATAGGTCCTTTCGATAAAAAAACACTGCCGTGCTGCGATTACCAGTACTGCCTGTTTGCGAGTTGAAAACACCCGGTGGGATCGTGCCGCATGTAGTTTGCACGCGCACAAAACCATCCGGGAATGAAAAAACTAGGCTATAAGCCGATTGTTGATTTCAGATGACGATTCGATTAAGAAAGCTTACGGCTACCTGTGGTCAGACGATAGTTGCGGCAGGGTAATCGTGAAGCAAGATCCCTTCCCGAATTCGCTGGTCACTTTGACCGAGCCTCCCATCTGCTCGACGGCATGACGCACTATAGAAAGGCCCAAGCCAGTTCCACCTACCTGGCGTGAGCGGGCTTTGTCCACGCGATAAAACCGTTCAAATATCCGCGACTGGTCCTCGCGCGGAATGCCTATCCCCGTATCGCTCACGGAGATCTCCACATGATCATTCGAGGTTCGCACCGCCTTCACACATACTTCACCGGAAGGCTTGTTGAACTTGATGGCATTGTCGACCAGGTTTACCAGGGCCTGCTCGAAGTGAATGCGGTGACCGAGTACTTCTACATCTTCGATTTCCTGCAGCCGGAGAGTAATGCCATTGAGCCGTGCGACTGGCTCGAGTGTGCTAATCGCATTGTGAATTACTTCACCAATGTGGATCGGAGCAGGCTGGGCTTCCGGCCATCCCGCCTCGAGTTGTGAGAGAGTGATCAGGTCCGCGGCGAGGTTGTTCAACCGCACGCTATTGGCTTGAATGACTTCGACGAACTTGCGGCGGTTCCGCTTGTCATCCAGGCCTCCGTCGAGCAGCGTCTCGGCATAACCCGTGATGGTAGCCAGAGGCGTCCGGAATTCATGAGAGACATTGGCCACGAAGTCGCGTTTCACACGCTCCAGCCGCTCGAGTGGCGTAATATCGTGGAGAATTGCCAGAGCCCCGCGCGAAGAGTGACTGGCCAGGGGAGTGGCATACACTTCGAAAGTCCGTTCCTCGCCCACGCTCATTTTGACCCGTTGGCTTAAAGTTTCGCCGGTATCGACCACCCGTTTGAGCAGTTCAAAAAGCGCCGGGTCGCGCAGAACTTTGATGAGAGGCACTCCTTCGGAAATGCCGTGAGTGGCCACTGCGCGCGAGAAAAACTCATTGTGGAAGGAAACGCGCAATTTAGCGTCCACTGCCAGCACGCCTTCGGTCATGGAAGCCAGAATCGCCTCGCGGCGCGCCAGTTCGGTGCTCAGGCCGTTCAGCACTTCTTCGAGGCGGGGCGCGGTGCGCGAAAGGACGCGCGCCAGGTCGCCTAACTCGTCGTCGCCGGGGCGCAATCGCGGCCGCGGCCGGCTCAGTTCCGGCATGGTATCGGCAAACGCCGTCAGTTCGCGGACACGGCCGGAAAAAACCGAAGAAGCCCCCCACACGATGCCCAGACCGATTACGGCCCAAACCAATCCGGCAATTCCCAGCATCTCCCCAAGAGCGCCTCCCTCATGGGCGAACACCTCTAGCAGAACCACTAGCGGAGTTACGATCACGGCGGCCAGCGCCACCGACCGGCGCGAAATCGTATTCATGGTTTTAAGCTATCAGCTATCAGCGGTCAGCTATCAGCCTTTCACGGCTGATGGCTGTTTGTTCATCGTTTGAGAACCGCCCAATGTTAGCATGAGAGAGCTTTCACCTATCAAGAATCAGTTATCAGCACGCAGCACGAGGGCAGCGCCGCGGCGGAAAAGCTGAAGGCTGATAGCTGAAAGCTGACAACTTCTTTATGCCACCCATCATCGAGGCCCGAAAAGTGGAGAAGTTTTACGGCGATCCTGGCGGCACGCACATTCAGGTGGTCGCGCCTACCGACCTCGCTGTTTACCCGAACGAGATCCTCGCTGTGCTCGGCCCCTCCGGTTCGGGCAAATCCACACTACTGCGCATGCTCACCGGCCTCTCCGAGCCCTCCGCGGGAGAAATACTCTGGCATGAAAAACCGGTCCATGGGCCCAGAGCGAATGTGTCGATCGTGTTTCAGAGCTTCGCGCTATTCCCGTGGCTCACGGTGCTCGATAACGTGCAGGCGCCGCTCAAAGCGCTCGGGGTGCCCATGCCGGAGCGGATGAAGCGCAGTTTGCGCGTTCTCGATTCGGTGGGGCTCGATGGCTTCGAAGGGGCGTTTCCCAAAGAGCTGTCCGGCGGTATGAAGCAGCGCGTGGGATTCGCGCGGGCGCTGGTGGTGGAACCGGAAGTTCTGTTCATGGATGAACCCTTCTCCGCTCTGGACGTGCTTACGGCCGAGAACCTTCGCAACGAGCTGCTGGAACTTTGGGGGGACCACAAGATGCCCACCAAAGCGATCTTCCTAGTGACTCACAATATCGAAGAAGCCGTCCTGCTCGCTGACCGCGTGATCGTGCTGGGGAAAAATCCGGGACGCATCCGCGCCGACTTCAAGGTTTTCGTGCCGCGCCCGCGCGATCATAAGGATTCCCGTTTTACACATACCGTAGACTACATCTATACCATCCTCACTCAACCGGACGTAGTTCCGGCGCCTCATCCGGGAGCAGTCGAACCCGCTATCGCCGGCGCGCCGCAGACGCGCCAGCCCTATCCCATGCTGCCACACGCCCGGCCTGGCGGCATCACCGGAATTCTCGAACTGCTGCTGGATCGCAATGGCCACGATGACATTCACCGCCTGGCCAATGACCTGTTCTTCGAAATCGATGACCTCCTCCCCCTGCTCGAAGCCGCCGCATTGCTGGGATTCCTGGCCGTCAGGGAAGGCGATGCCGAACTCACGCCCGAGGGCCGCGAATTCGCGGAAGCCGACATCCTGCAACGCAAGGATCTGTTTCGCAAAGCCGCGCAGAACGTCCCTCTCATTCGCCAGATCACCCGCTCGCTCGAATCCAAAGGCGACCGGTCGATTTCCGAAGAATTTTTCCACGATATGCTCGAAGAACATTTCAGCGACGATGAAGTGAAACGCCAGTTGGACACCGCTACCCATTGGGGCCGCTACGCTGAGCTTTTCGATTACGACGCCACTACGGGGCGTTTCTACATTCCCAAAGAAGCGAGCGAGGAAGTTCCTCCGCAGGAGGTCTCAATTGAATAACAGAAAGCCGAGTAATGGAAGCTGAGTAATGGAGCTTGCCCTTTCGCGATCTGTAATTCGGGAGCGCACCTGGCCGGTGGTGGTGGATGGGCTGGTGTTCCTGGTAGTGGGGGCTGGCATCTATGCCATGCTCACCATTGCCCGTACCTGGCTCGGCGCCGTTCATCCCCAAGCGCAGATCTCCCAATCGCCTTCCGCCCTGCCCCTCTATGCGTTTTATTCGCTGGTCCGCATCGGCTGGGCCTACATTCTGAGCCTGCTGTTCGCGATCGGTTACGGATATGTAGCGGCTTGGGGCTCGATGCATGCCCCGCGTGTCGAAACCGTGATGATCGCCATACTGGATATCCTCCAATCCATTCCCGTTCTCAGTTTTCTGCCGGGGGTCATGCTGGCCATGGTGTCGGTGTTCCCCAACCGCGAGTTGGGAGTGGAACTGGGATCGATTGTGCTCATTTTTACGGGCCAGGTGTGGAATATGGCGTTCAGTTTTTATTCCTCGTTGAAGTCCATTCCGCGGGAATTGCGGGAGGCCGCCGCGATCTACGGGTTCAGCCCGTGGCAGCGCTTCATTGAACTGGAATTGCCGTTCGGCGTGATCGGTCTGGTGTGGAACTCGATGGTGTCGGTTGCGGGGGGCTGGTTTTTTCTGATGGCCTGCGAGATGTTCGTGCTGGGCAAAAACGATTTCCGGCTGCCCGGACTCGGATCTTTCCTCCAGACCGCGGCCGGCAATGGCGACATGCGCGCTGTTCTATGGGGGCTCGGAGCCATGATCGCGGTGATTGTGCTGCTCGATCAGCTCGTGTGGCGCCCCGCCATTGCCTGGAGCGACCGCTTCAAGTTCGAGCAGGTGGAAACATCCAAGCGCGCCGCTTCTCCCATCCTGCACCTGTTCCGCCAATCGAGTGCCTTTGCCTGGTTGCGCCGCCGCGCGCTGACACCTCTTTGGGAGCGCGTCAGCACGTCGCGCGGACTAAGCCCCAAACCTTCTGCGAATGCTGTGCCGAAAGGTGGCGCGGCGCGGCGCCTATTGCCGGTGCTGGCTGTCATCGTTGTTTTATTGGTGGCCGCGTATGCCGTTTTCCGCGCCGCTTTGGTGCTCGGCGGGCTCACCAAACCCGAATTGATGTCCACGCTGAAAGCAGCCGGCGCGACCTTTCTACGGGTAATGGTTTCGCTCTCCATCGCTGCCTTGTGGACCATACCCGCCGGCGTGGCCATCGGCTTTAATGCCAAACTGGCGCGCATCGCGCAGCCGCTCGCGCAGGTAGCGGCGTCGGTACCGGCAACGGCTCTCTTCCCGGTGGTATTGCTGGCGCTGCTCCGCATCGGCGGCGGCATGGGAATCGCCTCCATTATCCTCATGCTGTTGGGCACGCAATGGTACATCCTGTTCAACGTGATCGCGGGAGCCATGGCTATTCCGACTGAGCTCCGCGAGGCCTCTTCCGTCTATCGCTTCCCTCGCCGCCAGCAGTGGACTACGCTCATCCTTCCCGGCATTTTTCCTTACCTGATTACGGGCCTCATCACCGCTTCCGGCGGGGCCTGGAATGCCAGTATTGTGGCCGAATATTTCCACTTTCAGGGCAAGACCCTCACCGCTTTCGGCCTCGGAGCGCAAATCAGCTCAGCCTCCGACTCCGGCAATTTCGACTTGCTGTTGCTTTCCACCATCGTTATGGCCGTGCTGGTAGTGTGCATCAACCGCACCGTTTGGCGCCCGCTCTACCGCCACGCCGAAACCAGATTCCGGCTGGAAGTGTAGCTACTTCCCGCTTAATTCGGCACTCCGGGTGGCAAGACTCGCCAGGAGCCTGCATCCAAGGCCGTGTGAAACCCGACAGTTTTTATAACGGAAACACTTGCATCAAACGGCTGTGCTTTTTCCTTTCCTGGAACGAGTCCGCCATCGAGCGGACATCATCGAAGTAAGCGGACGCCAAGCTGCTTTGGTGGCCGATAGGATGTCCCCACTCGAGAATGCCCGAAAGGAACAATCGTGATGATGCTGAATTGGAACGAGTATATGCAGGAATTAGCCACTCGGATTGGAGAGGTCGGGCGTACCTCTCCGGAAATTATTCGAGGCTACCGCACACTGAGCGAGGCCGGCCAAAAGACGAACACACTGGACGGCAAGATTCGGGAGCTAATTGCTCTGGCGGTTGCGGTCACGTTACGATGTGACGGCTGCATCACCACGCACACGTCAGCCGCCTTGAAAAACGGAGCTAATGAGGCGGAAATCGTGGAAGCGCTCGGCGTTGCGATCAGTGTGAACGCCGGCGCAGCGCTGGTTTATTCCGCCCGCGTCCTCGATGCGTTTCACGCCAAGACCCAGCCGGCGCCAACCGTTTGACGGTCAGCGCGTGGGATGAATTCGATTGGCGCCGATTGTGATACATATTTGGAGCGTGACAAGTATGAACAGCCCGGCCATGGAATCTGCCTGGAAAGCCACCGCCCAAGCCACCCAGATTCCCTCAATGTATGGCCACGTGGATTTTTCGATTACACCGGAGCGCTTCACAGTCGAGATCGGCGGCCAGAGCGACCTTGCTGAGGAGTTTTCCGCATGGCGGCCGCAACTGCTCGCCAATGAAAAGCAGGTGGCTCGTATCAAAGCCTACACCATGATGGGGGACCTCGTGGCCGACGCATACGCCGCGCTAATACCGGAGTACGGATTCCAGCGGCTGGTCAAGATGCTGGAACAGGCCTGCGATCACGGGATGGAGAGCGTGCCTTCCGCTCCGCCGGCATTGGTCCGGTTCATCCAGGAAATGGAACGGCTTCCCGCATGGCTGGATCCGAAACTGATCGCGCAAGGCGCACGGCTCGAGCGCAACGCTTACGTCCACTCGGCGCCCTTCGTCATCCGCGGCGGCATTATCGGCACATTCCTGAACAAGTATGCCGCTTTGCCGATGGTTTTGACCGGCGCGCTATCGAGTAAGGCGGCAGCACGCCGCATCAACGAGACGGCGTTCTTTTTCGCGAGCATGGTTATGCCCGGCGCGCTTGATCGTCACAGCGCCGCCTTCAAATCCGCGGCCATGGTGCGCCTGATGCATTCGATGGTAAGGTTCAACCTTTTGACGCGCGGTGACCGTTGGGACGTGAAGACGTATGGCATCCCGATTCCCCAGATTGACCAGATGCCGGCAGGTCTTCTGTGGGTTCCCCAGCTTGCTCTAAGGGCGTTTCGCCAAGGCCGTAGCTTTACGCCCGCCGAACGCGCGCACGTGGAACTGGCACGCTACCGGTGCTTCCTGCTGGGGCTGCCCGAGGAATTGCTCGCAGAGACGCCGCAAGGCATTGCCGGTCTCTACTTAACACGCCACGCTACGCTGCGCAAAGGATTCGACGAGACATCGAGCGGCCTGGTCCGCGCGACGATGGCGGCGGATCTTACGCCGGACCGTTCCCTGGCCGGCCGCCTCCACGCATGGCTGGAGCGCGGGTTTTCCAAGATTCATATCGTCCGGAACGTCATGCGGGGAAACAAACACGCAGCCGCCGAGGCCGGGATCCAGGTTGGCCCGGCCGACCACATCAGCGCCGCAGCGGCAAGTATCCTGATCGCCGCCAGGATGACACTTTACGGGATCGCCGCTCGCATTCCCATGATCCGCGATGCGGCAGACCGCTCGCTGGTCCGCAAATTAACCAGACAACTGGCGCAGTATGGGCACGCTGAATTCACAACCAATGCGGACACATACCGCCCTGCGCATGCTTCGCAGATAAATGAAAATGGCCACAGATGAACATGGATGAACACAGATGGAAAAAGAATTATCCGCGTTCCTCTGTGTTCATCTGCGGCTCAAATCGAGTTTTTAGTATCCTGTGGACTTGACGCCCTACTATACATAGATTATCTTTGTAAAGAATATCTATGCCAACGGCCACCAGGGATCTGCTTCCGGGAACGCTCGAGATGCTGATCCTACAGACGCTGCGCGGTGGCGCTCTGCACGGCTATGCCATCGCCCAACACATCCAGCAAACCTCGCAAGATGTCTTGCAAGTGGAAGAGGGGTCGCTTTATCCTGCCTTGCAGCGCCTTCTCCGCGAGCGCTGGGTAACCGCCAATTGGGGCATTTCCGCGCGCAACCGCAAAGTGCGGACATACAAACTCACGCCGGCCGGACGTAAACAGCTCGGTCGCGAAATCGCCGGCTTCGCGCGGCTTTTGGAAGGCATCGGCCGGGTGATGAGGCCGGCGGAATCATGAACCCGCTATCGCGCTGGTGGCAAAGGCGGCGTGTCGAGCGGGAGTTGGCCGCCGAAATGGCGGAGCACCTTGCCGAAAAAATCGGCCAGCTCCGGGAAGAGGGCTATAGCGAGGACGAAGCCGGTGCGCTTGCTCGCCGCCAATTCGGCAATTTGACGTTGCTCCAGGAAGACAGCCGCGCGGCATGGGGATGGAATAGCGTCGAGCAGTTCGGGCAGGACATCCGCTTCGGTTGGCGCGTCCTGAAGAAGACTCCGGCCTTCACCGCGACGGCAATCGCCGTTCTCGCGCTGGGCATCGGAATGAACACGGCCATGTTCAGCGCTGTAAAAGCCGTGCTGCTGAGTGCGCTTCCCTACCCGGAGCCGGAGCGCATGGTGCAACTCAATCAGGTCGCCGAAAATGGCCATCTGATGAACGTCTCCGCTCTCGACTTTCGCGATTGGCGGGCGCAAAGCCGAGCCATCGAATCTATGGCCGCATACGGCATCAGCGGCGTAACCATCTCCGGAGATTTCGCCGCGCGGCGGGCCCGCATGGCTGCAGTGGGCAGCGGGTTTTTCTCCGTCATGGCGACTGAAGCAGCCATCGGCCGCACATTCAGTGATGAGGAACAGAAACCGGGCGGGCCGGCGGCCCTGGTTCTCGGATACGAACTGGCGCAATCGGTGTTCGGCACTGCCGGCGCCGCGATCCAAAAGAGGATACGTCTGAATGGGATGGTATTTACGGTGATCGGCGTCGTGCCTCCGAAGTTCGATTTTCCCCAGAACACGCAGGTGTGGCTGCCCAATGATCTGTCCCCAGACAACTCCGGCAGATCGGCGCACAATTATCGAATTGTGGGCCGGCTGAAGCCGGGTGTCACAGTGAGGCAGGCGCAAGCTGACATGAATATCGTCGCCGCGCGCCTGGCTAAGGAATATGTCGACGATCAACGCGAAGGTATTCGTGTTACGTCCCTGTACGATGCGTTGGTCGGCCGGGTCCGGCCGGCGCTCCTGGTTCTACTGGGTGCGGTTACCCTCGTGCTGCTGATCGCCTGCGTAAACGTCTCCAGCCTGCTGCTGGTGCGGTCTGCGGCGCGGCGCAAGGAAATGGTAATGCGCCGTGCGCTCGGCGCTGCCGGCGGGCGTCTGGTTCGCCAACTGCTCACGGAAAGCGTCCTGCTTGCGGCGGCAGGCTGGTTAGCGGGACTCACACTCGCGGCGTTCGCCGTGAGAATACTCCGCGCCACCGCACCCGCAGATATTCCACGCCTCCGGACTCTCGCCATCGACGGCGGTGTGCTCAGCTTTTCGGCGGGCCTGTCGTTGTTGGCGGGGATTTTATTTGGCGTGCTGCCTTCGCTTCACAGCTCCCGAGCCAACGCCAACGACGCGCTGAAGCAGGCTGCCGGGAGAGGCGAAGGGCATTCGCAACGGCGCTGGAGTCAGCTTCTGGTGGTAGGACAAATGGCTCTCGCTGTGATCTTGCTGAGCGGCGCCTGTCTCCTTATCAAGAGCTATTGGCGGCTGGCACATGTGGAAACGGGCCTTGCCTCCGCCGGTGTCTATATCGCCGACCTGACTTGGCCCGCTGCCGCAGACGGCAATTCGGTGGATGGCGCTTACGTGCGCCGGGCCGGCTCGCAGATCCTGACGCAAATCGAACAATTGCCGGGAGTGCAGGAGGCTGCATTGGTTCACGGCTTGCCTTTCGAAGGTGCTCCCGACGGAGCTTTCGAAATTGAGGGGCGCGCGTTACCCGCCGATCCGCATTTGTATCCGGATGCTGACTATTCCATGGTCACGGCAGGATTTTTCCGCGCTTTCGGCTTGCCCATTCTCAAGGGCCGTGGCTTCACTGACGAAGACCAGAGATCTTCCGAGCAGGCCGCCATCGTGAATACGGCCTTCGAAAAAGCATTTTTCCCCAATGGAAACGCGGTGGGCGAACGCATCCGATTCTTCGGCTTCGATCGTAAACCTCCATTCCTGACCATCGTAGGAATCGTGCCGGATGTGCGCAATGAAGGTCTAAAGCGGCCGGTGTTTCCGCAAGTCTACGCCAACTACTTCCAGCATGCCGGAACCGCAATGGACGCTTCGCTGGTTGTGCGCGGACCTGCCAGCTTGCAACCGCGTATCAAGCAGATCGTCACGTTTTTAGATCGGGACACGGCCGTCAATTTCGAAAGTATGGACAGCTTAATCTCGGGAAGTGTTACGCGCGAGCGCTTCCAGACGGCGCTGTTCGCCCTATTTGCCGCCTGCGCTCTGCTGCTTGCAGTGGTTGGCATCTATGGGTTGCTCTCCTATACGGTCACACGGCGCACCAGCGAAATCGGCATCCGGATGGCTCTTGGAGCGAACGGTGGAACCATCGCACGCTACCTGTTGCGGCAAGGAAGCGTGCTGGTGGCGGCAGGCATGGCACTTGGGCTAACCGGCTCACTGCTGGTGACGCGCGTTCTCGAGTCCATGCTCTTTGAAGTCAGCGCCACGGATGCTTCCGCGCTGCTCGCTGTTACGGGCGGTTTTGCCCTCGCGGCCCTGGCCGGATGCTATCTGCCCGCCGGGCGTCGGCCATTGATCCATCAGAAGCGCTACGCGCTGAATGAGAGGGAGAACCCCACGTCAGCCCAGCACGCGCGCAATCTCCGCCGGATCATTCGGTACAACCAGGGGCTGATTGCCGTAGTTGGAATGGATGTGCTCGCCGCCCGGCCCCTCGAGCACGCCGGTGTGATAGCGGTAGATGTAATCGGGGTCCTTTAAGACATGGCCGGTGAGCACGGCGACCACGTCGGCATCAGCCGGGATAATGCCGGCTGCGATTAGTTTCTTGAGACCGGCGAGAGTCGCGGCCGACGCCGGTTCGCAACCGATTCCACAGCGGCCGATCACCGCCTTGGCATCGGCAATCTCCTGCTCGGTCACTTTCTCCGCCACTCCCTGCGAGGTGGTCACTTCGTAAAGGGCTTTGGGCCAAGAAACGGGGTCGCCGATCTTGATCGCCGTGGCAAGCGTTTCCGGGTGCTCGACCGCCTGGAGTTGCGGCTTTTTGGCCCGCGATTTTTGCGTCTTGTGCACCAATTCATAGAATGGCGCAGCGCCTTCCGCCTGAATAACGGCCAGACGCGGCAAGCGGCTGATCAACCCCAACTCCTTCATCTCGCGCAGCGCCTTGCCGAATGCCGCCGTATTCCCCAGGTTCCCTCCCGGCAGTACCACCCAATCCGGCGCCTGCCAATCCCGCTGGTCGAGCATTTCGGCCATGATGGTTTTCTGTCCCTCAATGCGGAAAGGATTAATTGAGTTCAGCAGATAAATACCGAGCTGCTCCGCTATCTGCCGGACCAACGCCAGAATCTGATCGAAGTTTGCTTCCACCTGTAGCGTGCGCGCGCCGTACTCCAGCGCCTGGGCCAGCTTGCCATAGGAAATATTGCCGTGGGGAATGAAAATGATCGGCTGCAGGCCGGCCGCGCTGGCGTAGGCGGCCATGGAGGCCGAGGTATTGCCCGTGGAAACGCAGGCCACGCGCGTCCTGCCCAACCGCAAGGCCTGGGCCGTGCCACAAGTCATGCCGTTGTCTTTGAAAGAACCGGTCGGATTGAAGCCTTGATGCTTGAACACCAGCCGGTCCAGCCCGGCATATTGTGCCGCCTGCCGAGCCTCGAGTAGCGGCGTGTTCCCTTCCCGCAGAGTGACCACGCAGTTGTAGGACGCGAGAAACGGGATCAATTCCCGGAATCGCCACACCCCACTTTGATCGAGCGGCGCATTGGAGGTTCGCCGCTCCCGCCACACGCGTTTCAACATCAGAGCGGACTGTTCCAGCGGCTCGTAGATCGCTTCGAGCAAGCTCCCGCATTTGGGGCAGTTGTACAGCAACTCCGTGATGGGAAACCGCGTGCGGCATGTTGGGGCAAAGCAGACCAGTTCGGCGGCCATGGACCCTCCATTATAAGTAACCCTCGTCCGAGAAATTCGTGGGTGAGTTGGCTGGGTTAGCGAGCTAGCTCGGTGAGGAACCGGGACAGCTTCCGGAAGGTGGAATCAAACGAGCGCTGTCGTTCCTCCGAAGCTATGCCAGAGAGCAGTGGACCGCCCTCTTCATCGATGGCGGTCGCCTGGCGAAGGCCAGCGGCCGATGCAGGCTTGAGGGCAGCCGCTTCAAGAAGAGGTGGCGCAGCCGGTTGTTGTTCATTACGGCCAGTACAATTCGAGGCGATTGAAGGCGGAAAAATCAGCCAAATCGGACGGTTCCGTTGTAAAATCTCTCTTCCGGAAGTCTGCTCAAAAGATGCGGAGACTCAAAATGGAAATTAAAAAAATCTACAAGTTGTCCGGAATCGTTGTCTGGGCGGGGTTGTGCCTGGTTCCCATGGCGGCGCATGCCGACATCATGGTGACAGTATCTTGCGGGTCTATTTCTGCTTCTGGTTCAGGATTCGGAGGTTCAGGATTGGGAGGCGGTCCGTCTGGAACCGTCACCTGTCTAGGCCTGTCGAGTTTGAGCAGCGCTACCTTGAACTACTCCACCTCCGTCTCGGGCGCCATGCCCGGTACGACTGGCGGTCCGTTTCCTGTAAGTATTCCGTTCGCGGCTGATATGTTCTTCACTCCCACAGGACCAAGCGGTGTAACCTGGCCGAACACCGGGCCTGCTGTGTCCCCGAGCTTACTCACTGTGGTGGTTCCGGGTTCTAACACCGATACAGCGATGGCGGGAGTGACAGACGCCAATTTCAGTTCGGGATTCAATGTCGGGGTCTCTACGGATATCTTCGACGGTTCGGCCACTAGTATGACGGGGGCCGTGTCTGTGACATACGACTCTCTCCTGGCATCTTTGGGTCTGGCGCCGGCGGTGACCGCATCTTGCGGGTCCGTTACTGGTTCAGGACTTTTCGGCGGTCCGTCTGGAACCGTTACCTGCCCCGCGTACACCCCGCCCTCCTACACCACCAGTAGCTTGATGTTGAAGAGCGTTACCGTGAACGATTCCACCTCCGTTACGGGGGCCATGCCCGGTACGACTGGCGGTCAGTTTCCTGCAAGTATTCCGTTCGCGGCTGATATGTTCTTCACTGCCACAGGATCAAACGGAGTAACCTGGTCGGGCAACTCGGTTATCCCGAACCAAAGCGTTGTGGGCGTTTCGGGTTCTGACACTCAAACAGCGACGGCGGGAGTGACGGTCGCCAATTTCAGTTCGGGATTCAATGTCGGGATCTTTACGGATGTCTTTGACGGTTCGGCCAATAGTATGACGGGCGCCGTGTCGGTGACGTACGACTTTGGCCCAGCGGCTGCAGCAGTTCCGGAGCCGTCCAGTATGCCTTTGCTGCTTAGCGGATTATTTGTCCTCTTCACAGCAGAAGCGATTCGAAAACGGCACCGGCGGGCGGTTGCGTAGGGTTCAGAGAGGCTATATTGTGTGTCAGGCATCGCTGCCTGTCGTTCGCCTTTCCCAGCAGCGTTTTTGAGCAGCGTGTTAGGTCAGCGCAAGCGTCCCTGCGCCAAAACGGGGAAGGCTCCCAGAATCGGGAGTCACCCACGAATTCTTCTGACGAATCAATAAGTAATGGCTTGCCGCGGCTATTGGCTTGCAGCGAGTCTGGAGTCTGGCTTCTACCTGAATAACTCGCCGACTTGTTCGACAGTGCGCGCCGCCACCTCCCCCGGACTGAACTCCAGCACCGACACCCGAACCTGAATGCTGGGGCGCACGGTCTTGCCGCCCTGTAGGCACGCATAAGAGCCCGACAGATGTTGCGTGACCCATTTGGCCGCGATCTTAGCCTCGTTCATGGGAGCCGGATGGATTACCAGAAACTCTTCTTTGGACCAATAGCCGAGGATGGCTTCGGGCAGCAGATTCTTGCGCAAACGCTTCACGAAGGCCGCGGCAAGCTGCTGTGATACTTCGCGGCTGAACTGAGTTGCCGCGCGCTCCAGCCCTTGCACGCTCAACAGCAGAAGTGATCCGCCGGACTGCGCCGCGCGTATGCGGGCTTCCATGTCGGACCGGCTGAAAAGCTTGGTCAGGCTGTCGGAGGAGACTGCGGACTCGAGCGCGTCAATCCGCTTGTGCAGAAGGTTAATTTCCGCCAGGAACTGGGAAACCGTCAACTGGTTTTGCTGGCGAAACTCCGCGATAGCCTGTTCGATGGCATCCCCGCTGGAACGGATGAATGGGGCAATGCCCGCCGCCCTGGAGTCCTCCGCCAGTGTCCGCAAGCACCCGAGCGCGCTGCGCAGCTTGGTCTCGTGGTCCCCATCATTTTCCGTGAGGCTCTCCACCAGGCGCTGCAGCCCGTTCGCCGTTTGGCTCAGCTCTTCCCGCAATTGATTCAGGTAAGCGTTAGCCTTATCGCGAAACTCCCGAAGCACGGCGCGCAGCGTCGAGCGGGTTTCCGAAATCGCCTCTGGGGAACAGCTTTCCGCTTCGCGCGCCAGTTCAGCCAGGTGATTCCGCAGCTCACCAGTGATGCCCTCGTCCAGCTCGACGGCGTATTGAGCGAAGTTTTGAATAGCAGACAGGTAGCACTCCTGGACAAGCATCCGGAGCCGTTCGCATTTTTCCAGTTCACTCATGGATGAACGGATGGAGATCATATTCACCCTCCTTGAAGACAAGATCGGATGGGGCGGTCCAAAACTTTAGGCTTGCCTTTCCCCTTTTATTCGCCCAAAATGGCAACAGGTGTCTATGCCGCTTACCAGGAGACAAAAGCAGGTGCTCGATTTCATCGCCCGTTTTCAGGACGATAACGGCTATTGCCCCAGTTATGAGGAAATCGCGCGGGGGCTCGATCTGGCCTCCCTCGCCACCGTTCACAAGCACATCTCGGCGCTCGCAACCAAGAACTATCTGAAGCGCGGGGTCAACCAGAGCCGCTCTCTGGAGCTTGCGCCCAAATATCTCCAGGAGCAGCGCCGGTTGAAACCGCAGTGGGAGGTGCCGCTGCTGGGCCGGATCGCTGCCGGATCGCCCGTGGAATCGATCGAGCAGCGGGAGACCCTGAATTTCGGCGATTTCACATCGGGCGGTAACACCTTTGCGCTCGAAGTGCGCGGCAACTCCATGATCGAGGACCACATCTGCGATGGGGACCTGATTCTGTTAGAGAAGGTGCAGCAGGTTCGCGACGGCGATATCGTGGTTGCCCTGGTGGCCGGAACCGAGACCACGCTGAAACGTCTCTACCGGGAGCCGGGCGATCAGGTGCGGCTGCAGCCCGCCAATGCCGCCATGAAGCCGATCATCCTCCCGGCCCGCGATGTCCAGATTCAGGGCCGCCTCATCGCGGTGCTGCGCAAGTACAAATAAGAAGCGCTTACACCATTTCGGCTGTCTTTTGCCGTGGCCGCAATTGCCGATCGCGTATTGCCAGCAGTGCTGCGCGCAAAGGTTCGGCAGCGTCCATGGAATGAGCGAGGCTCGCGAGGGTGTTCACCGACTGCGAGCGCCAGGATTCCGCCTCGGCGGCGCAGCCCTGGCGGAGCGACAGTTCGGCGGCGGTTTCGTGCACACGCCACGCGGCCAAAGGCGTGTCCGCACCCGAAAGCGCTGCCAGCGCCTGTCCCGAATGCGCCGCTGCTTCGTCGAGATTATTTTCGGCAAGCGCAATCCGCGCGGGCAGGTTTCTGCCAAGAGCAAGAAACGTCCGCTTCCCCGGCAAAGCTGCCAGAGCGCACAGGCGAGCGGCCGCGGAGCGCGCATTCGCCACATCGCCGCGATCGAACGCCAACTCGCCCAGCGAGCGATAAAGCGACGCCGGAACCATCGTTTTTCGGACTTCTCGCTTTCGGCTCTCTCGTTATCGGCGCCACTTGCCTGTGGCGGCGGATGGTTTCTAAAAAATCTCCCGTTTCATAAGAGGAGAGTCGAAGATAGCTTCCGGATCGGAGGCCGGTTGCATCCGTTTCCTTCCTCAGTGCGGGGCGGAAGTCATGCACGTGTCCGCCCCGCCGCTTTGGCAGGCGTGCCCAGATCAGCGGGCTAAGAACATAGCGCGTTGGAATGAGATTGCGTCGGCGGGAGTGGGAAATGCGAGGCTGAGAAACGCCAGGCCCATCTCATTCGTGGTTTGCTCACCGTAAGTGACACGGACTGGGGGATGGGCTGGATTATGCGGGTTACCTTCCGAGTTATCGTAAGTATACTCCAGTTCTACTCTTGTTCCTTTGGGTAGCTTCACCGGAGTGGCGTAGGTGTAAGCGCCCTGCCAGTTGAAGTCCCAGTCCTTAATCCAGATGAGCGGCTTAACCGAGCCATCAGGCAGGTAAGCATTAACCTTCATATCCTTACAAAGATAGTGAGCATGAGGAGTGATACCGATTACTTGGGCATCGGCGGCCAGCGTACGGGAAACTTTAACCACGTAATGAGAATCGCCGGGAGGGATGTCAATATCCCGCGTGGCTACGAGGACAAGGGCGCGCCCGTGTGTGGGCGGATCGCTATAAAAAAGTCCGAGTGATGACTGATCCTCGGCTGGAGCGCCCGAAGGATGGTAGTGAATCTGCACGACCAGATCGGTGCCTTTTTCGAGAGTGGTGGCAAAACCGGCGACCGGTTTGCGCGGTGTGATTCCGGGCGCCCAACCGCCGATCAGGCCGCCGGCGAAACCCGGGCTGCCGAAACAGGTATAGCCTCCATCCGGTGAGCCGGCCGCCAGTTTGCGTCCCTGTCCACGCGGGTCGGCGAAGACCAGCGCGTGATGCACTGTGCGCCGGCTACCGGCGCGGAACTCCATCGCGCCGATGTAAGTGTCCTTATCCAGATTGAGCGGGATGACGAAACAGCGATAGACATCCGGCCCTCCGGCAGGAACAGAAAATTTGGTCGGAATCGTAACGATCCTGTCTGGCTGGCCAAGCTGCCAGCCATCGGTGAAATGTGGCGGTGTGGGTTTGGGGCCGGCGCCTTCGGGCGCGCCGCTCGAGGCCCACTGCTGAATCAGGGCGATCTGCTCATCGGTCAAGCGGCGGACATCGCGGAAATCGCCATAGCCAGGCTCGGCCTTCCAGGGTGGCATCACGCGGGCTTTGGTCACGCTGGCAATGAGGGCGGCGCGCTTGCCAGTGTCCTGGTAACTCAACAGCGGAAAGGGAGCCACTTCACCGGGGCGATGGCAGCCGGCGCAGTTCTGATAGAGGATGGGTGCAATGTCTTTGTTATAAGTAGGCGCGGCCGGAGCTGTAAGCGCGAACATGGCGGCCAGAACAGCGAGCAGGGCGAGTGGCTTCATTGTTTCCTCGTGATGGCGCAACCGAGCGCTTTCGTCCGGGGATGGGGAACGGGCTTTCCCGCGAGGACGGCATCGAGTGCGTCGCGTAAATCGAACTGAGTGACTTGCACGCGTTCCTTGCCGTAGTCTTCGAGGCGGTTATCGATCCGGCCCAGGTAGAGCAGCTCACCACCCGGAGCGAGCACGGCTGCTTCCGGTGTAGCGGTAGCGCCGGTGTACGCGGCCAGCGATTCCGCGGGGTCCAACAAGTAAGGGAAGGTGTAACCGAACTCTTTGACATGCTCCTGCACCTGACTGAGCGGCACAGTGGCATCGCCCTGGACAGCATAAAAGACCACCCCGCGGGGCGCATATGCGCTTACCATGCGATTCATCTCAGGCACATAGCGGTTACTCAGGGGACAATCCGTACTGACAAACAGTAAAACAAGGGCGTGTTTTCCGGCCCATTCCGCGCGTGTATGGACGCGGCCGGCGGTATCGGAGAAAGAAAAGCGAGGCAATGTGCCCGCGCATGCTGCCATGGAGGACAGGAGCAGCAGAGTGTTGACTCTTGCTCGAAGCATCACCTTATTTTATCGTTGGTGAGGCAGCCGCCAGCACCTCGGATGGCGGAGGCATACCGCGGCGCGCGAAACGAATCACGCCATCCGGGCCGATCAGGTATACTGTGCGCTTCACGATGATACCGCTCGCTTGATAGAGCTTGGCTACCTGACGGCCCTCATCCACCAGCAGTGGAAATGGGAACTGGAACTTGCCGCGGAAGCGCGTATGGGATGCAGCGCTCTGCGGATTGACGCCAAACACTTCGACACCGCGCTCGCGGGCCGCCTCCCAGGAATCGCGGAACTGGCAGAGCTGCCGTGTACAGCCGGGGGTGTCGTCACCGGGATAAAAAACCAGCACCACATTTTTGCCCTTCAGCGCGGAGAGAGCGACGGCCCGGCCGGATTCATCGGGAAGGGAGAAATCGGGGGCAGGTGTGCCGGCGGGGAGCGGGTCAGAGGAAAACCAGGACATCGGAGAAGCTTTATTTTGGCACAAAGCGCACAGGAGCCGCGGCGTCCTCAACGGGATCAAAAAACGCCACGCCTCGCGTTCGTTGTGGGCGTTAGGGGGCGCGCGCGCAGGTATACTGCGGGAGAGGCGATGAGAGGCACGGATCAGGACCTGGTGCAGATCGTAGATGCTGCGATGGTTGAGGCGGCGCGCAGAAGCGGCTCCTGGCTGGCGTGCCGGCCGGGCTGCTACCAGTGTTGCCTCGGCCCTTTCCCGATTACACAGCTTGATCGAATCCGATTGCGGGAAGGCCTGGCGGCACTGGAGGCCCGCGATCGGCCAAGAGCCGGCCGTGTGCGGCAGCGGGCGATGGCTTGGGTAGAGCGGGCCAGGCGCATGTATCCGCGCGATCCTCTCGGCAGCGTGCTCGCCATCGAAGACGCCTTCGCAGAGGAACCGTGCCCGGCGCTCGATCCGCATACAGGCACCTGCGATCTGTACGCGGCCCGCCCGATCACCTGCCGCACATTTGGTCCGGCCGTGCGGCTCGGCGCAGAGTCAGTGGCGGTTTGCGAGTTGTGTTATCAAGGGGCGGTGGACAGCCAGATTGCGGCTTGTGAAGTGGCAGTAGATCCGGAAGGTCTGGAAGCGGAGTTGTTGCAGGAACTGGAAGCGCTGGGAATGTCGGGTGATACCACCGTGGCATTCGCGCTGGCGGAGTTGAACGATGAAGGCTTACATTCTGAGTGAGCCGGGAAAAGGTCCGGGTGCGTGGGAGATGGTGGACCGTCCCGAGCCGGTGCCCGGACCGGGAGAAGCTGTGGTGGCGGTGCGCGCGGCTTCGCTCAATTACCGCGACCTGATGATTGCGCGCGGCCAGTATTTTCGCGGCGTGCGCGCGGGAGTGATTCCGCTTTCCGATGGCGCGGGAGAAGTGCTCTCGGTGGGCGGCATGGTTTCCAAAGTACAGCCGGGCGACCGCGTAATGAACGCGTTTTTCCCAAGTTGGGAATCGGGGCCGATTTATCCGGGGGCAATCCGCCTCAACCTGGGCGCTGGAAATTTGGATGGCATGCTGGCTGAGAGAGTGGCGTTTCCGGCATCCGCGCTGGTGCGCATTCCGGATTATCTTTCCTACGAAGAGGCCGCCACTCTGCCCTGCGCCGCCGTGACCGCGTGGAACGCGCTGTTTGAGTCCTCGCCGCCTCTGGCCACCGGATCGACAATACTCACCCTGGGCACGGGCGGCGTTTCCATGTTCGCGTTCCAATTTGCCAAAGCTAGCGGTCTGCGCGTGATTGGCACGACCGGCAGCGCCGCCAAGCTGGAGCGTATGCGGGCGCTGGGGTTTGTCCATGCCATCAACTACAGGATGGTCCTTGAATGGCAGGAGGAGGTGCGGCGGGTGACGGCCGGTCTGGGCGTGGATCATGCCATTGAAGTAGCGGGCGGAACGCTACCACGCACGCTGCGCGCCACGCGGCTCGGCGGAATTGTGAGTTTCATCGGCGGACTCACCGGGTTTTCGCAGCAGGTGAGTCTCGAACTGCTGCTGCAGGCGGGCGCGCGCTTGCAGCCCATTGTGGTGGGATCGGTCGCGATGTTCGAGAACATGACCCGCGCGATGGAAGCGCACCAGATCCGGCCCATGGTGGATGAGATTTTTTCTTTCGGCTTGGCCAATCAGGCTCTGGCCAAACTGGAGAGCGGCGCGCATTTCGGCAAAATCGTGATTCGCGTATAGAAATCGAGCGTGGAAACCGGGAAGCCGCGGGGAGCGTCTACTGGGCGCAAGGAGGCCCGGCCGATGAGACTCTTAGCCGTAGGTATACTGTTGGCCGCATCGATCGCGTTTGGCCAGGAAAGCGCTGGCGATTGCGATACCCTCGAGAAATGCCAGGAAGCGCTCAAGAGCCACCGGTCGAGTTCGCTGATTCATTTCCGAATCGCCGAGTTCTACTTTCGCGACCGCGATCTGCAATCAGCGGCCAACGAATTCCGCGAATCGCTGAACGGCAATCTGAACCCGAAGTGGACCGAGGTGTGGGCGCACATCAACCTGGGAAAGATCTTCGACCTCACTGGCCAACGCGAGCGCGCCTTGAACGAATACCGGTTGGCGCGGCGTACGGGCGACAACACCCGCGGCGCGCAGGACGAAGCGGCGAAGTATAGTAAAGAGCCGTACACAGGGGAATAAAAGGCCCTGACGATTATGCCCACCGACGCGACTCACGATCCGAGTCTCACAAGCTGGGTAACGCCGGCCAATGATCCGGCCTCGGATTTCCCGATTCAGAATCTTCCCTATTGCCGGTTTCGCAAACCGGCGGATGATAAGGCGCGCGCGGGAGTGAGGATTGGTGACGAGATTCTGGATATCACAGCGGCTTTTGCCATCGAATCTGTAGCCGCGGTGATGGCTTTGCCAGGGGCGGCGCGCGTCGATCTGCGGAGGCGGATCAGCGGCTTGCTTTCCGGGAAAGCCAAACCGGCGCCCGAACTGCTGACGCCGGTGCGCGATGCCGAAATTTTGCTGCCGTGCGAGATTGGCGACTACACTGATTTCTTCGCCTCGCTTCCTCATGCGATGAATGTCGGCTCGCTGTTCCGGCCGGACCGCCCATTGCAACCGAATTATAAGTGGGTGCCCGTCGCCTATCACGGCAGGGCCTCATCGATCGTATTGAGTGGCACACCCGTGCGGCGCCCCTGGGGGCAGATCGCAGAGATTCGAGAAGGACCACCGGTCTTCTCTCCCAGCAGGCGTTTGGATTATGAAGTGGAACTAGGCGCATTTCTCGGCCCCGGCAACCAGTTGGGCGAGCCGATTCCGGTGGCGGAAGCTTTGGACCATGTTGTGGGCGTGTGCCTGCTGAATGACTGGTCGGCACGCGATATACAGACATGGGAATATCAACCGCTCGGGCCATTTCTGGCCAAGAGCTTTGCCACTTCGATTTCGCCGTGGGTGGTCACCATCGAGGCGCTCGTGCCGTTCCGCCGCGCGCCTGAGGCCCGGCCTGCTTCAGATCCGCAGCCTCTGCCTTACTTGCGTGATGCAAACGATGTCTCCTTCGATATCACGCTGGAGGTTTGGCTACGTACGCCGGGCTTAGAACAGCCGGCGCCAGTGAGCCGCGCGCGATTTGCTTCTCTGTACTGGACCCTGGCCCAAATGGTGGCGCACCACACATCCAACGGATGCCCCATTCGGCCCGGCGATCTGATCGGCAGCGGGACCGTGTCGGGACCTGAGAAGCAGAATCGCGGCTGTCTGCTGGAGATGACGTTGGGGGGAGCCGAACCACTGGTGTTGCCTTCGGGCGAAACCCGCACCTTTCTCGACGACGGTGACGAAGTGATTCTCCGCGGATGGTGCGCGGCGCCGGGCTATCGCCGCATCGGCCTGGGCGAATGCCGCGGCCAGATTGTATCGGCACGGCCGGATCGGTGAGGGCGGTGTAACCGGACTAATCTAAAACATACACAGCAGGGTCGATTATGAGTTTGAAAAACAAGTCCTCGAATGAGCGGATTCCAGACCATCTTTAGCCAAACGGTCCTTTTCCGGCTGACCATTCTTCTATCCCTAGCGATAGCCATTGCTTGTTTGTGGCCGTTTCTGCCTCCAAGGAACACTGCATCTTGGGTCGCCGGCCGTCGCGGTGTTGCCTTCGGCAAGCACGGTGTATTGCTTGGCCCCGGACCGCTTCAGCCGCCTAATGCGGCAGTGTCCGGTTGCACGCTGGACCTCTGGGTTGAACCCGACAAGGCTGACACCACGGGGGTTATCCTTGCGGCGTACTCTCGCGCGAACCCCCGGCTATTACAGGTCGAGCAGTTACGCGACGGCTTGGCGGTGCGTAGAGCGGAACCAGTCGACCCTCTCCGGACTGGAGGCGCTCAATTATACGCGGATGGCGTATTTGCTTCAGGCAAGCCGGTCTTGTTGACGATCACATCCGACGGCCGGGGGACGAAAGCTTTCGTGAACGGGACTTTCCGCAAGGCGGCGCCTGATTTTCAAATATGTAACGGTATGCTCACTGGCAAATTCGTGGCGGGCACGGGTGCCGCTTCCGACTACGGCTGGCAAGGCCGATTAGCGGGCATTGCGATCTTCAGCCGTCCTTTGAGTCCCGGAGAACTTCGGGAAGACTACAATATCTCCCCGGGCTATCCTAGCCCAGTCTTTGGCAACAGACGGGGACTAGTCGCGCTGTATCGGTTCGATGAAGGCAGTGGAATCCGAGTACGAGATGAAGTTTCAGGCGATAACAGTTTCTCTATGCCCGCTCGCTATATCGTCGTTGCCAAATCGCTTCTCTCGCCGCCGTCCTTCGACAACCCCACGGACATTGTGTCCAACGTTATAGGTTTTATCCCACTCGGTTTTGCGCTTTACGGGCACCTGTCTTTCCGCGGGCGGAAAGGGCCGAGAGTTGTCGCTGCCGTCTTACTCTGTGGACTTTTCAGTTTGCTGATCGAGACGCTTCAGTGGTTCTTGCCGACACGGGATTCGGACATGACTGACGTCATCACGAACACTGTCGGTGCTGCCTGCGGCGTGCTCCTGTATGTGCTCCTCGATAGGTTAAACCGCAGGCCACCCTCTGCGATGAAGTCCTAGCCGCCCGCCACCGCCCCCACTACCAGAAATGGCTCCGCGCCTGTGCAGACGGCTTCGGGCAGCGGGGTGTCCGGCGGCGCATTAGACCAATCCTCCTGGCACGCGAAGAATCGGATGAAGGGCCGCCGCACGTGTGTTACCTGGTCGCGCAGCGTCCCACGTAGCATCGGATAGCGGGCCTCGAGCGCATCCAGTACGGTGCCCTGAGTCACCGGCCCGTCTACCTCCAGTTGCACCTCGCCGCTACCAATGCGTGCCAGTGTCCGTAAGTGCGCCGGCAGCACCACCCGGATCATCCGAGCGTTTGCACCTCAACCGAGAACACCGCGGGAAGATCGTGCACAATAGCAGACCACGTATCGCCGGAATCGGCCGAAGCGTATACTTGCCCGCCCGTGGTGCCAAAATAAATACCGCACTCATCGAGTGAATCCACCGCCATGGCGTCGCGCAGCACGTTTACATAGCAGTTGCTCTGCGGCAACCCCTTCGACAGAGGCTCCCACTCGTTGCCGCCCGTGCGGCTGCGGAACACGCGCAACTTTCCTTCCGGGGGAAAGTGCTCCCCATCGCTTTTGATCGGCACCACGTAAATGGTTTCCGGATCATGCGAGTGAACATCAATCACGAAGCCGAAGTCGGTCGGCAGATTCCCGCTCACTTCATGCCAGGAATCACCGCCATCGCCGCTGCGCATGACGTCCCAGTGCTTCTGCATGTACAAAACATTCGGCCGCGAGCGGTGCATGGCGATGCGATGCACACAGTGGCCCACTTCGGCCGCCGGATCGGGAAGGAAGGCGGAGTGCAGCCCGCGGTTAATGGGCCGCCAGGTCTCGCCGCAATCATCGCTGCGGAAAGCGCCCGCTGAGGAGATGGCGATGTACATCCGGCTGGAATTGCTGGGATCCATCAAGATGGTATGAAGGCACATCCCGCCGCTACCGGGATGCCATCCCGGCCCGGTCTCGTGGCCGCGCATCCCCGGCAACTCCTGCCATGTTTGTCCGCCATCAAGAGTGCGAAACAGGGCGGCATCCTCAACTCCCGCGTAGACCATGTTCGGATCGGTAGTGGAAGGCTCCAGGTGCCAGACCCGTTTGAACTCCCAGGGGTGGGGCGTATTGTCGTACCACAGGTGCGTACCTGGAACTCCATCGTATACAAACTTATTCCCGACAGGCTCCCACGTTTGGCCTCCGTCATTCGAGCGTTGAATCAGTTGCCCGAACCAGCCGGTCGATTGGGACGCGTACAGGCGATCCGGATCGGCCGGCGATCCCTTCATGTGGTAGATCTCCCATCCGCCAAAATGCGGTCCACTCACCTCCCAGTGTTGGCGCTTGCCGTCCGCCGTCAAAATAAATGCACCCTTGCGCGTTCCCACGAGTACTCTTACTTTGCTCATTGCTGGCTCCTCTTTTTTTGTTTTTGGCCCGCGAAAGGCGGCAGGACGGGAGTCAAATCCCGGTCCTCCCATCGCCGCCGGACTTCCGCCAGAATGGCTGCGCGATTCTTGTCCAGTTGATCGATCAAAGTGCAGGGCGCTGCTGTCTTTTGGTGGCGCGCTCCCCAAACGAGCAACTCCAGCAGCACCGGCGCGAGATCGATGCCCTTTTCCGTCAACCGGTAGTTCACCCTTCGTCCGTCCGTGCCTTCCCGTTCCGCGACGATGATCCCCCCCGCCGCCAACTTGCGCAGGCGATCTGCCAGCATGTTGGTGGCGATCCCCTCGCCCGATTCCAGAAACTGCTTGAAGGTGTGATACCCGCGGACCATCAGGTCCCGCACAATCAATAGCGACCAGCGGTCTCCGAATACCTCCAGCGAAATACTGACCGGACAGCCGGATCTGCGTGGGGATTTCGCGTTCCCAAACACGATCCACAATAACCGGATTACTTGCAAAATGCAAGCAATCATTGCCGGATTTTAGGGCAACAGGTATTGGATTTCCGCGCGAAGCGTACAATCAAAGCATGTCGGAATATTTGCAGATTGCCGGGCGGCAGTTCCGCTCGCGGCTGGTTGTGGGCACGGGCAAGTACCGCACGTTTCGCGAGATGCAGCGCTGCCATGAAGCCTCCGGAGCGGAGATGGTCACAGTGGCGGTGCGCCGCGTCAATGTTACGGACCGCTCCCGGGAGTCGCTGCTCGATTATATCGATACGTCGCGGCTGTTCATCCTCCCCAATACCGCCGGCTGCTATTCGGCAGATGATGCCATCCGCACGGCCATGCTCGCGCGTGAAGTAGGCCTTTCGAACTGGATCAAGCTGGAAGTGATCGGCGATGAGAAAACCTTGTTCCCGGATAATGCAGGCTTGCTCGAAGCCACGCGCGCACTGGTGAAGGAAGGTTTCGTGGTCCTGCCGTATACCAATGACGATATCGTAAATGCGCGCCGCTTAATCGACGCCGGCGCGGCCGCCGTAATGCCTCTCGCGGCGCCCATCGGTTCCGGCCTGGGCGTGCAGAACCAGTACAATTTACGCATTCTTCGGGAAGTGATCACTGAAGTGCCGCTCATCGTGGATGCCGGCGTGGGCACGGCTTCCGACGCCGCTATCGCCATGGAGTTAGGCGCGGATGGTGTGCTGATGAACACCGCTATCGCCGCCGCCGAAGACGCGGAGCGCATGGCCCGGGCCATGAAGCTGGCAATTGAAGCGGGACGCTTGGCCTATGAAGCCGGCCGTATGCCCAGAAAACTCTACGCCTCGGCCAGCAGCCCGCTCGAAGGCGTAGTGAGCGGAGCGCGTCAAGGCGCGGGTGTATAGTAAGCAATACCGGAGGCTCTCATGCCTGCATTCGGTTTCCAGTTAAACGGCCGGCCGGTAACCGTCGATTCCTGGGACCCGGCACAGCCGCTGCTCTACGTGTTGCGGAACACGCTCGGCCAGCATGGACCGAAATTCGGATGCGGTCTCGGCCAGTGTGGCGCCTGTACCGTGCTGCTCGATGGCCAGGCTACCCGCTCCTGTCTACTGCCGGTGAAATCGGCTGCCGGCCACGCGGTCACTACCCTCGAAGGACTCGGCACACCGGAGAAGCCCGATGTGGTGCAAGCCGCGTTCATCGCCGAGCAGGCCGCGCAGTGCGGCTATTGCACGAACGGCATGATCATGGCGGCCAAGGCCCTGCTCGCCAAAACACCGCACCCCTCGCTCGATCAGGCCAAGCAGGCTCTGGCGGGCAATCTCTGCCGGTGTGGCACGCACACGCGAATATTGCGGGCTGTCATGCGCGCAGCCGAAGGAAGGGCTTAAGCGATGCCCGCCGCACTTTCCCGCCGCGAACTTTTCCAAACCGGCGGCGCGCTGGTCATCGGCTTTTCGCTGCGCGTCAAACTCAGCCGCGCGCAAGCCACACACGGCGACGGCGGCGCTGCTTTGACGAAACCGCTCGACCCTTCGGAAGTCGATAGTTTCCTGGCCATTCACGCGGATGGCTCCGTTACGGTGTACACCGGCAAGGTGGATGTCGGCACGGGCCTGCGCATCGCGGTGCGCCAGATGGCGGCTGAAGAATTGGGCATCCCTGTGGAGCGCATCGCTTTGGTGGAAGGCGATACGGGCCTTTCACCCGATCAGGGCGGCACCGGCGGCAGCACCGGTCTCACGCGCGGCGGCGCGGAAGTGCGCCAGGCGGCGGCTACGGCGCGCCAGGCTTTGGAAAAACTTGGCTATCGTCCCGGCGGTGACATCGGCTCCCTGATAGGCGGGCGCCGCTTCAACCTCAAGGTCGATCCGAAAGCGCCTTTGCAGGACCCGGCCAACTACCAGGTGGTCGGCAAACCGCTGCCGCGCCCCGATATCCCGGGTAAATGCACCGCCAAGGGAAATTACATCCAGGATTTTTCGCTGCCCGGCATGTTGCATGGGCGCGTGGTCCGCCCGCCGGCCGCCGGCGCGAAGCTGCTCTCGGTGGATGAGTCTTCGATTCGCGCAATCCCCGACGTGCGCGTGGTGCGCGTGGCGAATTTTCTGGGCGTGACCGCTCCCGATGAGTGGGCAGCAGTGCGCGCGGCCCGCGAACTCAAAGCCAGTTGGAGTGATTGGCAAGGGCTTCCCGGAAGCGAAGATCTGGAACGCCATGTGCGCGAAAGCCCCGTCGAGCGTGATCAGGTGCTCACCAAAGCGGACGCCGATGTTGTGGCTCCAGCGGCAGCCAAACAACTCTCCGCTACGTATTTTTGGCCCAACCAGAGCCACGCGTCATTGGGACCCTCTTGCGCTTTGGCTGACATGCGTCCGGATGGTCTCACTGTTTGGAGTTCTTCGCAGGGCACGCACGGTTTGCGGGTCTCTCTCGCGAAAATTTTCGGCTTGCCTGAAGCCAAAGTGCGCGTTATCTATTTGGAGGGCGCGGGCTCTTACGGCGGCAACGGCAATGATGATGCGGCCGCCGATGCGGTGCTGCTTTCGCAAGCAGTGAGCCGGCCGGTGCGGGTCCAATGGATGCGGCAGGATGAGCATGGTTGGGACCCCAAAGGCCCGCAGCAACTCCTCGACCTGAAAGCCGGGATCACGGAAGATGGCCGCATCGTCAATTGGGAAACGCAAATGTGGCTGCCGGCAGCGACGGCGGGCACGCGGCCTTTTCTGGGCATCGATGCCGCCGGCCTCGCGCAACCTCACGGACAAAACGCCGGCCAGATTGCGCAGAATGGTGATCCGCCCTACGCCGCCACGCCGTCCCCCAAAGTGACCGTCCATTGGATAAAGCAAACGCCTTTGCGCATTTCGAACTTGCGCGCTCCCGGTAAGATTGCCAATATCTTCGCGGTGGAAAGCTTCACGGATGAACTCGCCGCCGCGGCGGGCGTGGATCCCGTGGCCTTCCGTCTGCGCGGCCTGCGGGAGCGTGGCAATGATCCGCGTGCCCTCGCCGCCGTCGAGCGCGCCGCCCAAATGATCGGCTGGCAGCCGCGCCCTTCGCCGAATCCCAAAGCTGCGCAGGGTGGCTTACTCGTGGGACGCGGCTTCGCGTATATGCGCTACAAGCAGGCGGAAAATTACGTTGCCATGGCGATGGAAGTGGCGGTGGACCGCGCTGCCGGCTCGGTGATGGTGCGGCGCGTCGCCTGCGCGCATGATTGCGCCCTGGTGGTGAATCCGGATGCGCTTCGCAACCAGATCGAAGGCTGCATCCTGCAAACCCTCAGCCGCACGCTGCATGAAGAAGTGAAGTTCGATCACTCGCGCGTGACCAGCGTGGATTGGGGCGGCTACCCGATCCTGCGCTTCCCGGAGGCGCCGTCCATCGAAGTGGCCCTGCTGAATCACCCCGAACTGCCGCTTTTAGGCGCAGGCGAAGCCGCCACCGCCCCGGTGGCCGCAGCATTAGGCAATGCTATTTTCGACGCGACGGGGGTAAGGCTGCGCAGAGTGCCGTTCACAGTGCAGCGGGTGAAAGCGGCGCTGGCGTAGGCCGTCAGTCCTTCAGCTCTACGATGGTTGCTCCCGCGCCGCCTTCCTGTTGCGGGGCCGGATAAAAGCGCGAGACGTGCGGGTGATGCCGCAGCAGTTCGTGAATGGTGTTGCGCAGAATGCCCATACCGAAGCCGTGCACAATGCGCACACGGCTGGCAGTTGCCATCACTGCCCGGTCCAGAAATTCATCCACTGCATCGCGGGCCTCTTCCGCGCGGCTGCCGATCAGGTTGATCTCCTGATACACGGGCGTGAGCGCAGGAGCTGGTTTGTAAGTGACACCCTGCGGTAATTTGGCGGAGCGCTCCGCGGTCTCCGGCAAGACCTCGATCACATCATCCAGCGAAACCTGCATCTTCAAAAAGCCGGCCTCCACTTCCAGCCGTCCGCCATTGAGCTTGCGGCGTACGCGCGCGGGCTCGCGCACATCGCGCAGGCGCACGCGCGCACCCTCTTCCACGCGCAGCGGCCGAATTTCTCCCTGGCGCGCATCTTCGCGCGTGGCGGCCACCGTGGTTTCAAACTCCTCCCGCAGCTCGCGCTTGGTTTTGGCCACGCGGCGCTGCGCTTCCTGGGCGCTCTTCCGCTGCTCGGCACTGCGGGCGATCTGCTCGATGGTTTGCTGCGCCTGCTCTTCAAAGCGGGCCAGCGCCTGGCCGGTGCGGCGCTCGAGTTCTTTCAGCTTGGCGGTCTCTTTCTGCTCCCATTGGCGCGCCACTTCCTGTTCCCGTTTCTCCGCGGCGGCCAGTTTTTCCCGCAGGCTTGCTTCGAGCGCCTGGTTCTCTTCAATCCGGCGATGCAGCTCGCTCAGGAACCGCTCCATGTCGCGCTCCCGGTCGCCCATCGCTTGCCGCGCCCGCCGGATGATGTCGCCAGGCATGCCCAATTTCGTGGCTATCTCCAGGCCGGCCGATTTGCCGGGCAAGCCAAGACGAAGCTGATAAGTCGGCTCCAGCGTTTCTTCGTCGAAGCCCATTGAGCCATTCACCACGCCCGCCGTTTTCGCGGCGTAGAGTTTTAACGCCAGCAGGTGCGTTGAAACCACCGTGAACGCGCCCGCTGCGCGGAAGTGTTCCACAATCGCCATGCCCAGCGCTCCGCCTTCCTCCGGATCGGTGGTCGTGCCCAATTCATCCAGCAGCACCAGGGAATCGGGCGTCACATCCAGCGCCATCTCGCGGATATTGGAAACATGCGCCGAAAACGTGCTGAGGTTTTCCTGGATCGATTGGTAATCGCCGATATCCGCCAGCACATGCTCAAATAGCGGCAATTCCGCTTCCGCGGCCGGCACGGGCAATGCCGATTGCGCCATCAGGCTGAGCAGGCCCACGGTTTTCAAAGCCACCGTTTTTCCGCCGGTATTGGGGCCGCTGATGACCAGCGTGCGGCCAGTGCGCGTCAATTCCAGATTCATCGGTACGGCTGATTTGTGCCCCCGCCGCAGCACATCCTCGAGCAGCGGGTGCCGGGCTTGCTTGAGCAGAAGCCGCTCGCCAAATCTTGGGATCACGCAATCGAACTCCACCGCAAAGCGCGCTTTGGCGAAGATCAGCTCCAGTTCCGCCATGATCACCAGCGTCTGGCGGATCGAATCGGCGTAGCCTCCGATGCGCGCGGTGATTTCGAGCAGAATGCGATGCACCTCGCGGGCTTCTTCTTCCGCCAGCCGCACCAGTTCGTTATTCAGGCCGATGGTCTCCAGAGGCTCGATGAAGAGCGTGTGGCCGCTGGAGCTGGCGCCGTGAATGACACCATCGAGCTTGCGTTTCTGGCCCGCGATCACCGGCACCACGAACCGCTCGTTGCGGATCGTGACGAACTCCTCCTGCAGGACACCTTCTTCGCGATGGACGCGCAGAAAGCGCTCGAGCGATTCCTGAATGGCCTTCCTCTGCCGCTCGATATCGCGCCGCAAGCGCGCCAGGGCGACACTGGCGTTATCGGCCACCGTGCCGTCCGGAAGGATCTTGCCTTCGAGATCCCGCAGCAGCGCACGGAAATCGCCGATATTCTGCGCGCGCGTGCCCAATCGCGGGAAGCGCTCCGCCGCGGCTGTCAACACGGACTTCGCATCGGCCGCGCGGTCGAGCAGCGTGAAAACATCGAAAATCTCCTTCGGCTCGAGGCTCGCGCCTTCGATGCGCAGCTTGTGTACCGGGCTCTCGAGCTCCGGCAAACCGTTAAAGTCGATGCGAATGGCAGCGCCGCGCGCGGCCGGTTGCGGGCGTGCCGCCAGGCGCAGATAAGCGATGGCTTCGCCGGCTTCGGCGAGATCCGCGATGAGACGTTCCCGGCCGGCGTGCGGCTCCAGCTTTTCCAGTTCCCGCCGGCCGAGCGGGCTCGTGATGTAGCGCCCCACCAATTGCCGGAGCGGCTCGTATTCCAGTGCTGCGGCGGAGGTCTTCAAGCGATCATCTATATTTTCGCCGGTTGCGAAATCCTTTTTCGATTACCCCGAGCGTGCCCTCGGTGATGTCGAGGGCCGCCAGATCGCGCCGCCGTACCCATTCCACGCCGCACGCATCGTCGCCGGCCGCAAGGGCTCCGCCAGCCACGCGGCAGATGTAATCGATCAACACATAATGATACTCAGCCGTGCCCTCGGCATTGCGCATGATGCGTTCGAAAATTTCGAGCACGCCCAGCGGTTCGATTTCGAGGCCGGTTTCTTCCCGCACTTCGCGGCGCACCGCCTCGGCCAGCGACTCCCCGGTTTCCACCAGTCCGCCCGGCAGCGACCATTGCCCCATCAGCGGCGGTTTGCCCCGCTGCGCCATCAGAATGCGGTCCCGTTCGAAAATCAGCGCGCCCACGCCGAGCAGCGGATAGCGCGGATAGCGCCGGCTATCGGCTCCTTGCAACGCGGTATCAGGCGGGCCTGTCATTTTTCCTGTGGCCGCAGGCGGTACACCGTGCCCCGGGCAGTCGCGAATATCGATTTCATATCCGCGTCGCCAAACACGGCGCTGGACACCTGCTCGTTCATTGGGATGGTGTGCAGCAGGCGCCCTTCCGGGCTGTAAATCGCAATGCCCTTCGCCGCAACATACAAATTGCCGCTGTCATCCACCGAGAGACCCGCCGGCACACCGCTAATCCCGGAGATCAATACGCGCTCGCCGGAGGCTTCGCCATTGTGATCCAGGCCGTAAGCGCGCACCGCGTGATCGTCCGCCATCGAAACATACAGAACGCGTCCGTTGGGGGAGACTGCCACGCCATGCGGCCGGCTGGCCAACCTGGCTGCAAGCGTGACCGTGCCCTTCGGCGCGATGTGATAGACACCATAAAAATCCAATTCACGCCGGTCCTCCTGGGACCCGAATGCCGGATCGGTAAAATACGCATGGCCGGACTTGCTCACGGCAATACCGGCCGGGCCGTTGAGCCGCTTGCCTTCCCAACGTTCTGCCAATACTTCAATCTTTCCATTGTGGTCCGCCCTAACTACGCGGCGCGCCCGCGATTCGCACGTGTACAACCTCCCCTGCGCATCGAAGGCATTGCCCACCGGCCCTTCATCATTCTCGCGGATTACTTCGGGCATATTACGTCCGGGAGCCCACTTCAGAATGCGATCGTTGGGCGTATCGCTGAAAATCAGGTAGCCGTCCTTGGACCATGCAGCCCCTTCCGTGAAGCGGAACCCGGTAGCAATCCTGGCAATCGTGGTAGTGCCGAACTCCTGCGCGCAGGCACAAGCGCATACGACGGCAAACACGGCCAGCTTCATTTACTGGTAAGTTTGTTGATCACCTGTTTGACGCCTTTGACTTTCTTGGCCAGTTTCTCGGCGCGCTCTTTGGCTTTAGGCTCATCCACCATGCCGGTCAAAGTGACGACGCCATCTTTTACATCTACTCCCAAAGCGCCCCCCTTGACGAGCTGGTCCTCCGAAAGTTTGATCCGCACCTGGTCGGTGATCGTGTCATCGGTGATCGGTTCCTGTTTGGCAATGATGGTGGTCGCCATCACAAGACCAGCAAGTATCAGCGCTATGATTTTTGATTTCATCGTTCACGGCCATTGTACGCCAGTTCTGCGGGAATCAGGAATCAGGATTGCTGATTCTCACTACTTGAACCGCTTCTTAAAGAAAAAGTCTAACCCGATTAATCCGTTTTCCTCGCGCTCAGTGACTACCGACCATTGTTTGTTGACGGCCCATTCCACGCTCACTACCTGCGGGTTCGCCTGAGTCACGTTGGCGATGTAGGTAAACGTGATATCGGGTGTCACCTGCTGCTGCAAAGTGAGGCGCGCCTGGGCGTTGTACTCTACGCCCGGCAAGGTAGGATCGATGCGGATGCCGCTGACGCCGAAGAAGCGCTGCAAGCGGCCCGTCACGGGGCTCGCAATCACCGAACCGAGCAACGCGCTCGCCGAGGATTGCGTCGCGGTTTGGGGAAGCGCGCCCTGCTGGAATCGGAACGCGGCATCAGAGGGATACGAGCCGGTGGCGAGAACGGAAACGATCTCGTTGAATTCGAGCGGCGGGTCGGAACGCGGCGTAACGGTCAACTTGTCGAGCGGTCCCGCGACTTCCAGAGTGATATCAATCCCGCGCGCCTTGGTTTGCAGATCGACATTCAGCACCGGCTCGATCTTCACCGGATTCGAAAACGAAACCGACCCCTGACTGATGGTGTACTTGGTGCCGAAGAAGAGCACCTGGCCCTGCAGAACGTTGATGCGCCCCTGCAACGCGGGATTGGAGGCTGTGCCGCGCAGACGCAGAGTGGCTTCCGCCTGGATGCCCTGGGTGACCGTGCTCTCAATTTGCACATCCGGGGCGGTTTGAATTTGGACGTCTATAGTCATGCCGCCCAGAAAGCCAGTATTGGCGGAGGGCGTGCGCACGGGCTCCTCGGATTTGGCCAGAAGGGAGCCAAAATCGGACTGCAAATTGAAGGCGGAACGTAACACCAGAACGTTTCCCGAGAGTATGCTGCGATCGCTCGTTCCGGTAAAGTTCAGCTTGGCATTGGCAACCGTGCTGATGCCTTCGGGATAGCGGATGCGGACCCCGGTTGTCTCGGCCTGCAAACCGAAAACCGGGCGCCCGGCCGCGTAGCTGGCAAAGCCCGTGATGCGAATTTGGCCGCCGCCGGTCTCCCCCTCCAGGTTCTGTATCGTCGCGCGGTCTCCTGCGAAAACCACCACTCCGTGCGCGTTGGTAAGCCCGTTCGGAAAATCTGTCAGGTTGAGGGATGCATTCCCGATTTCGACGCGCCCGTTGATCTGTGGCTTCTCCATCGATCCGCGCAAGCCCGCCTCGAAGGTTGCGGTCCCGGAGGACGCGATATCGGAGTCGAATGTCTGGAGAAGGGCGAGATCCATGCGCCCGTTGGCGCGCAGGTCGAACGGCTCCTTCTGATTGACCAGCACACGCCCGCTGATCGAGAGGTCCGTGGAACGTGCTGTGAGCCGCGCGCTCTCAATGGTGACCACGGAGCTGGTAGCGGTGGCCACGATGGGGCCGGAGTTGCGCAGAGTAAGCGCGGCAGTTGCGGCATTTTTTGTAGCGGCGTTGATTGCGGGACCAAGTTCAAAACTCTCGACGCGCAGTTCGCCTTTCATCAGTTCCGGCTTGCGCGCCGGTCCGCTGATGCGAATCTCGCCTTCGGCAAAACCGTGAAAGGGCGGAGGCGTAGATGCCGGCGCCAGCCAGTCGCGCAAGTCCGCCAGATCGAGCCGCGAGAAGCGAACGTTGGCCGTGCCCGGATAATCGCCTTCCAGTCGCCACTCGCCCTGGCCTTGCAAACTGCTATTGGCGAAACCGGATTCGAGTGTGGCCCGCAGAGTGGGAGCCTGGCGGGGCGCCGTTTCGGTCTGTGCGGTGATGTGCACGTCGCGCAGAGGGGTTCCGGGCAACTGCAAGCCGCGGACAGTCAGATCCCCATTCAATGCTGCAATCCGCACGTCGCCCGCGGCGACGTCGAGCTGGCCTTTTGCCGAAACCTGAGCCAAGCCTTTGAGGCCGGTGCGGACGTTGGCCAGCATGGCGATTTGTTCCACGGGCAAGCTGTTGGTCGAGACATCGAAATGCAGGCTGCCCGTTTCCAGACTAGCTGCCGCGTGGTCAAACGTGATTGCGAAGCTGGCCTGTTTCGCTCCGGCGGTTATGTTGCCCGATTTGGCTTCGATCCTGCGTGAATCGTAAGCGACGCTGGCGGTCAGATGGTCGAAAGGCTCGCTGCGGAATGCGCCTTTCGCGATGTCGATTTGTCCGCTGGCCCGCGGTTCGCCAACGGTTCCGGACACTTCGGCCGCCACGCCCAATGTCCCGCTGAGGCGAAGATCGCTCCGGCCGAATCGCGCCAGGAGATCGGCCACAGCGGCGTTGCGCAGGGTGACATGCGCGGTGAGGGGGCTGGCCGCGGCGGCCTCCCAGTTCTCCAGGCCAACACTTGCATCGAAACGGGCGCGGAGCGATCCCTGCTCAGCCGATGCATCCGCGAGCTGGACACCTTGTGGCGATGCGCTTACGGTGGCTTCGAACGCGTCTATTCGCTGGCCGGACCAGGAAAACCGGCCCAGATTCACGTGCCCGGCAATGCGTGGGTCCTCCAGCTTGCCCGTGATCGCGCCATCAAAAACCAGGGAGCCATCAAGTTTCAGCGGTAGCGGCCGGACCTGATCACCGAGTACCGGCGCAAAATCGGCAAGGTTGTGAGTTTCCAGATGAGCTTTAATCTCGCGGCCAATCGATCCCGAAACCGCAAGGCGCGAAGAGGGCAGATTCAGCACGGAATGGCCGAGATCGAGCGTGCCCGCGCGGGCATCGTAAGCGGCGTTGAGTTGTCCGGTAACCGCGGTTCCTCCGGGCGCCGGAGCGAGTGTGAGGTTCGCTCCAACTCTAAGATCGCTGTTTTTAGATTCAAGGCCGCGCGCGAGCGATCCATCAACCGAAAGCGATCCCGAAAGCAGGCTATTCCAAGGCAGCGGTTCGCGCGAATTGTAGAGCGCTAGCGCGCGCCGGGCTTCGAACCCGCGAATATCACCATGCACGCTGAATTGCTTCCCGGCTTCGAGCGTGCCCTCGCCTTCGAAAGCGCCGCCGAGCAGTTGCACCGCGAGGCCGCGCACATCGACTCGATTTCCACGAAGTGTCAGGGCGGACGCCTGACCTTCGGCGGGAATGGCAGTCCCGGCATAAGCGGCATCCGCGGACCATCGCAGCGCGCTCAGATCTGCGCCCCGGTTATCGGCAAGCAGTTTTCCTGTGGCGCGCAGATTGCGGACCCGAAGCACCTTACCGGCCTGGACAGGCCACGCGGCTTGGCCTGTAGCGCGCCAATCGCCGGTTACGCGAAAATCACCAGTTTGGTAAGACGCATCGCCCGCGGCATTCACCGTTCCCTGCTCAATGCCAGAATGCTGCAGGAAAGGCAACAGGCCGGGCTTCACATCGGCTAGCGACCCGGCAGTTTCGTAGTGCACCGACCCACGCGGCACAACCAGATTCTCGATGGCCCCGGAAAGAGCCACATGCGACGATCCCATTTGCAACCGCGCCGATTCGATCGTAATGCGGTTACTCTCCAGAGCGAGCGACGTGTTCAGGCCGATGGGCAGGGTTTGCCCGTTCCAGACGACTTCGAGCGGCTGGATGGCGATATCGCCGCGGTATCTCTGGGCGGCGCGTTCATATTGAAATTTCGCATTAAGCTTTTGCCCGCTAGCCGCGAACGGGATTTTGCTTCCTGACTCCACCTGGAACGTCCCGTTTTCGATGCGGAATCGGCCGATGGCGAGATTCACCAACGCGCCCAGTGGCGCCGGGCCGCCTTCGCGCTTCATTTTCGGTTCGGGCAGATTGGTGCGCCCGCCGGGATAAACAATCAGGTAGATTTCGGGCGCCGTGGCCTCGAGATATTGGAGGTTCACGTCATAATGCCGCAGCGATACCACTTTCAGGCTCAGGGTCACGGAGGCGACCCGGAGCAGCGGCGGTTTGCCGGCCGGCTCGGTGCCATGCAGGACAAACTGATCGACCCCAACGCGCATATGCTTCCAATCGAAGTGGAACGCGGCTGCCTCCGCGCGCCCGCCAGTCGCGTCATCGATTACGGATAGCAGTTGCTCACGCACTTTTTGTGCGAACCACTGGCTACGCAGCAGCGCCACCGCGCCAACCGCCAATGCCGCCACCGAGACGAGCGCCAGGACAAGGAATTTGCGCCAGCCGCTGACCGGAAGGCGTCGCCGCGAGAGACGATCTTGGTCCGTTTGCGGGCTCACTGGAACGCCTCATCGTGAAAGACAATTTCGGTACGCTTGTGAGCGTCCTGGAGCCAGGTATCGACCTCTTTATCGGTTTGCTGCTCGGCCAGGCGGTTCTCGATCTGATTGCGGTAATCGTCGAGAGAGACGGGCTGGTTCGGGTGCGCGGCACTAGCGGCCGGTTTGACTTGCTTGTCGAAGTAATCCTGAATCTCCTGGTCGCTCACGCGGACACCAGGCCGGAAGCGCACTTCGATGAACCGCAGCAGAGTGAGCTGCCAGAGTAACTCGTCGCGCACATCCTGTTCCGTAATGCTGTACTTGGCGAGGGCCTGTTGGTACTCAGCATCCGTGGAATAGCGGCTCATGCGCAGTTGCTCGATCAGGAAATCGGCCTCCGTGGAAGCGGGCAGCGGGTAGTGGCTCTGCTCCATTTCCCGCCGGATCAGTTTCTGCTCCACCATGCGCTGCGCGGTGGAGCGGCGGTTCGCCGGGCTCAAGTCGGGCTGCGCGCCGCTTTGAAACGCAGTCACGCGAATTTCGCGATCCACGTCGCTGGTGGTGATCACACTGTTGCCTACCGACACAGCGATGCGGTCAATGATCTCAGCAGAGGCACAGCAAGCCAGAAGCGCCAAAACGGCGGAAAGCCGGAATCCGCGCCAGACCCCCGGCCCCCGACTCCCGGCTCCTGGCGCATTGCTTCTCAAAACGTTTGTCCTATGGAAAAAAAGAATTGGAAATGGCTGACGCTGGTTACCGAGCACTCGCTGGGGACGTCCTGGCAGGGGTTCACTCCGGCGTTTGCCAAGTCCTGCTCGCTGCCTTTCCAACCGAAAAAATGCGGGGGGTTGATGCTGTAGGCCAGATCGAGACGCACCGGCCCGATGGGGGTGCGGTAGCGCAGGCCGAATCCGACAGCATGCACCATGTAGTCAAAATCCTGCAGGCCATGCTGGTCGGTGCGAAAGTCGAGGTTGTTTAACAGCGAATACACGTTACCGGCATCATGAAACAGGACACCTCCTATATTGTCACCGATTAGTGGGAAGCGCAGTTCGGTCTGGTTGAACAGAAGCGCGGTGCCGCCCAGAGGGAATCCTGTGGAGGTATCGCGCGGACCGGCCTGAAAATCGGGGAAACCGCGGTTGGAAGTATCGCCGCCCGCGAAGAAGCGTTCCGCCAGAGGAACCGCTTCTGCCGCCAGCCCCGTGTACTGGAAGGAATAAATATCGCCAAATTCGGTGCTGCGCGCCAGCACGATCCCCTTGCCAAGAGGATAGTAGCTGGAGTTGCGGGCCAGGAAACGGAGGAAATTGGGTTGCGAGGCGAAAGCATGGTAGGCCAAGCCCAGATCAACGGTGGTGTACATGCCGCGGTGCGGATCAAGCGGGTCGTCTCGATGGTCCTGAATGAAGCTGGTGGAAGCCATGCCCACGCGCACCGGCTGTGACAGCAGAGGAACGAGAAGAGGGGAGATTTTCAGAGTGTTTTCGTCGATGGTGACATAGCGGAACGTATAGCGGTACAGCAGAGTGGTGGCTTTCGAGAGGCGCTGGGATAACTGGGCCGAACCCTCCTCGCGCTTATAGGAGAAGGTGCGCACGTCGCGCGAGGCCTCATAGAGGGCGGTGAAGGAGACGGCAAGTTTGTCGTTATCCATAAAACGCGGCCAGGCGTAATTGAGAACGACCTGATTTTCGAGAGTGGAAATACGGGTCCTGAGGCTGAGACTGTGGCCCACGCCCCACATGTTATTGCGGGTAATGGAGAAGGAAACGCGCGGGGAAAAACCGGTCGCTCCGGCGGGAGCATCGAGGCAGGTCTGGCATCCGCCGATGCGCGCGAATTCCGCGCCGAGGCCGACGGCCATGGTGTACCGGCCCGCTTCCTCCAGCTCGTAGAGCACGTATTTGCTCGGTTCATCACCATCGGGATTCTGAATCGCTGCATCGACCCGCTGGAAAATGCCCAGGTCGTAGAGGCGGCGCTGCGCGTCAGTGATTGCCGTGGGAGAGAGCGGATCGCCATCCTCCAGTTTGATGGTCCGGCCGACCAGGCCCTGGCGTGTGGCTTTCAGGCCGCTGATGAGCACGCCCCGGATAGTTTCGCGCCGGCCCTCGCTGATGACATACCGAAGGTCCACGCGGTGCGGTTCGGAGCCCGGCTCGGAACTCCACTCGAAGGTAGTATTGGGAAATCCGTTGCGGAAATATTCCGCCAGAATGGTGTCGCGATCGACAGCCACGTTGAATTCACTGAAAGGCTGCCCGGCGATGGAGCTGAGCTTGGAGATCAGGGTGGCCTTATCCAGTTGCGAGGCGCCTTCCACTGTTAAGGTGTGGACGAAATATTGCGGGCCTTCGTCGATGTCAATATATACCGCCAGGTCTCCGGGCTTCCCGCGATAGTTTTCCGCGATCCGATGCTTGGTTTTGACGTCGCGGAAGCCGTTCGATTGATATAGCCCGGCGATCGAGTCTTCGTCGCGGCGGAGAAACGATTCGCTATACCGCCCGTGCGGAAACGAAAGCAGGGATGCCTGCTGGAGCACCATGCGCTGGCGAATGGTGGCGGTGGTGAAGTAATGGTTTCCGGAGATTTCGATGTGCACCAGCTTGTGGCGCTGGCCGGTGTTCACCAGGTAATCGATGGAAGCGCGGTCGTTGGTGACGCGCTGCTCTTTGAATTCCACCTGCGCCTCAAAGTAGCCCTCGGACTGCAGATAATCGCGCAGGTTGCGGGCGCCTTCCGCGAGCAGATCCTGGTCCACGGTGTGTTCCTCGAAAACGGGCACGTAGCGCCGG
>JASIAM010000255.1 GCA_030041985.1 Bryobacteraceae bacterium
TTTTCGAAGTACTCGGTCAGAGATGTCCCGGGTTGCCAGACGCCCTAAAATCATTCCTTGCCAGAGGCGAGGCTTTTGGTGTGTACGCCGACTTTCTGGGTGCCCTTAATTTGAAGCACGCGGCCAGGACAGGAAATCCGCTGAACATGGCCACCATAACTAAAGGGGGCATCGTAGATACTGAGCCTTCGACGTGGTGGGGCACAAAACCAGCGGCGCGGACATACAACCAAAGGGTTGCGGAACTCATTGGCGGACGCGTCAAAGAGAGAAACGGCGGCGTCAATTTTGCTGTTCGCACTCTAGAAGACAAAATGCCTCGGCTGTCCACGCTATTGCCTCATAACGAAGAAGCGTGGCTTCGCGCCATGGAGGAGTATGTTCGGGAAAATTTAGCCGCTGATTCCGGCGAGTAATCCCGAGCCGTTGAGACCGTCACCCTCCTGTGGCGAGTGGGTGCCGTTTCGGTCCTAGCCATCAATAACCGACCTGAGCGGGAAGTCGCCATCTCGGATGGTGAACGCAATCCGCTTTGCTAAGGTATGGTGGTGCTGCCCGATCTTACCGGTGAAGGAGAACTGCCTCCCGGATTGCATACGGCGGATTGGCACGAATTCCAATCGCGGTTCGGCGGCGCATCAACTCAAATGGAAAGCTGCGCCGGATCTTCATTTGGGGCAGTTTTGTCACTGCGAAAACGGCTCCTAAAGATGTCGATATTCTCCTAATCATGGACGAAGACTTTGATATCGACAGACTTGCCGCTCCTGCGCAGGACGTCTTCGATTCCGTGCGGGCGAAGCTGCGGTTCCAATCGGACGTCTTCTGGGCGCGAGCTTCTATCGGTAAGGAAGCCCTCGATCTTTGGCTCGACACTTATCAAACTTCCGGGACTTTTCGAAAGCGCGGTATTGTGGAACTGGAGCTACCGTGATTCAAACCGACGACCAGATGCTTCTTGCGGAGCAGTGCATTGCAAATCTGCGGAGGGTCCTCCTTGAAGCCCGAAAGGTCCATCCGCCGCAGGACTACGCTCGAATGGCTGAGCCGATCCTGCTTGAGATCCAGCAACGCGAGCAGGAGATCTTCGAGTATTTGATCGCCAACCCGGAACAACCGGTAGCCAGCTAGGGACCGCCGCGGACGTAACGTACCGCGTGGCGCCCACCACCGCCTTGACGGTTTGTCCTCGTGCCGTACATTGGTGTGGGAAAGTTGGCGATTCCAAATTTGCCGGCGCCTGCCACGGTTCAGGCGAGGGCCGCACGTCTCAACTGAATTTCGGGCATCCTCAACGCTTTTTCTTGGCCTGGGCTCCAATGATAAGATGCTTCCGATGACCGATACGTCTGTGTATGCACCGAGCGCTGAGTTCGTAAAACATGCGCACGTGAAAGGCATGGAGGGCTACCGCGCGCTGTATCAGCGATCCCTCGACCATCCGGAAGAGTTCTGGGGCGAGCTGGCGGAAAAGGAGCTGTTCTGGTTTGAGAAATGGTCCAGTGTTTTCGAGTGGCATCCGCCTTTTGTAAAGTGGTTCGCCGGCGGCAAAACCAATGCCGCGTACAACTGCCTGGACCGCCATCTGACCACGCCGCGCAAGAATAAAGTCGCAATTGTGTGGGAAGGCGAACCGGGCGAACAGCGGCTGATCTCCTATCAGGAATTGCATCGCCTGGTGTGCCGCTTCGCCAATGTGCTGAAGGGCCGCGGCCTCAAAACCGGAGATCGCGTGATCATCTACATGGGGATGGTGCCGGAGCTGCCCGTGGCCATGCTGGCGTGCGCGCGGCTGGGGATCATCCACAGTGTGATTTTCGGTGGGTTTTCGGCGGAAGCGCTGAAGACGCGCATTCAGGACTTGAACGCGCAGGCAGTGGTTACGGCCGATGGCGCCTGGCGGCGCGGCAAGGAGGTGCGGCTCAAAGACGCAGTGGATGAAGCCTTGGAGGAGTGCCCCACGGTGCGCGATGTGATCGTGCTGCGCCGCACCGCGAGCGGTGTTTCCATGCAGCCAGGCCGCGACCATTGGTGGCACGATCTCGAAGAGGGCATCAGTGAACAATGCCCCGCCGAATCGCTTTCGAGCGAACAGCCGCTCTATGTGCTCTACACTTCGGGGACCACGGGCAGGCCCAAAGGCATTGTGCACACCACGGGCGGCTACTTACTACAAGCGGTAACGGGAATGAAGTGGGTGTTCGACCTGCGCGACGAAGACATCTATTGGTGCGCGGCCGATATCGGCTGGGTTACGGGCCACACGTACATTGTGTACGGACCGCTGGCCGCGGGCGCCACCACCATGATCTACGAAGGCGCGCCCGATTTTCCGCAGCCCGACCGATGGTGGCGGCTGATCGAAAAATACCGGGTCAACACGCTGTACGCCTCGCCCACGGCCATTCGCGCCTTCATCCGCCACGGCGACCAGTGGCCCAACGGGCACGATCTATCGAGCTTGCGGCTGCTCGGTTCAGTGGGTGAGCCGATCAATCCGGCAGCCTGGGAGTGGTATCACCGCGTAATCGGCAAAGAGCGCTGCCCGATTGTGGACACCTGGTGGCAGACGGAAACGGGATCCACGATGATCGCGCCCATGCCCGGCGCGGTGCCGCTGAAGCCCGGTTCGGGAACGCTTCCCATGCCGGGCGTGGTGCCGGACATAGTGGATCTCCACGGCAAGCCCGTAGCCGCAAACCAGGAAGGCTTTCTGATTATCCGTAGGCCATGGCCCGGCATTGCGCGCACGATCTGGGGCGATCCGGAGCGGTATAAGCAACAATACTGGGACCGCATCCCCGGCGTATACATGACCGGAGATGCGGCCCGCCGGGATGAAGACGGCTACTACTGGATTCTGGGACGCGTGGATGACGTGATGAATGTGAGCGGACACCGGCTGAGCACGATGGAACTGGAATCAGCGCTGGTGCGGCACCCGGCGGTGGCGGAGGCGGCGGTAGTGGGTAAGCCCCACGAGATCACGGGACAGGCCGTAGCCTGCTTCGTGACGCTCAAACGCGGCGACTGGAATCACGAGGAAGTGGCCGAGGATCTGCGGAAGTGGGTAGCCAAGGAAATCGGCGGATTCGCGCGGCCGGAACAGATCCGCTTTACCGACGCGCTGCCCAAAACGCGCAGTGGTAAGATTATGCGGCGGCTGCTGCGCGAGATTGTTACTACGAACGCCGTAACGGGAGATGTGACCACGCTCGAAGACCTGAGTGTGGTGACGCGCCTGGCTGCGCAGCACGAAGAGGATTGATGCAACTTTCCGGCGACAGAGCGATGATAAGGAGAATCACGCGCATGAGATTAAACCTGCTTTTCGCTGTTCCAATTGTTTTGGCCGCCACTCCGGCGGCACTGTTCGCTCAGTGGCTCGGTTATGCGACCCCTGGAGTGCCCCGCACGCCCGATGGAAAGCCTGACCTCTCCGCTCCGCCGCCGCGCTCCGCCGACGGAAAACCCGATTTCTCGGGTATGTGGGGATGGATCAACATCGGAACACCGTGCGGGGCCGAGTGTACGGACACCCAAATCTCGCGTGAGTTTATCAATATCGCCTCGACGCTGAAGGGTCCCTTGCCGTACCAGCCGTGGGCGGCGGAATTGGTCCAGAAACGCCGGGTTGAGCAAGGTCTCGATCCGAACGTTCATTGCATGCCGCGCGGCGCACCGCGAATCTGGACCGACGATTACTACAAGCGGATTTTCATGACCCCGGGAAACGTGATCATCCTGACCGAGCGCAATATGCAATACCGGCACATCTTCACCGATGGACGGCTGCTTCCGAAGGATCCGAACCCGACTTGGAACGGGTACTCGACCGGCCATTGGGAAGGCGACACTCTGGTGGTGGAGACCATAGGGTTCCGCGACGATCTTTGGTTGGATGCCAGCGGGAATCCCTTAACGGAGCAGGGCGAAATGATCGAAAGAATCCAGAGGCCAACGTACGGGACTCTGGAAGTGGAGATCACTATCGACGATCCGAAAGCTTATACCGCGCCTTGGACCGTGAAGGTGACCCAGCCGCTGATACTCGACAGCGAACTGATCGACTATTACTGCCTGGAGAACGAACGGGACTCCGTGCACATGCGGCAGCAGGCTCCCTTAGGGACTCCGCAGTAGCTTAGTTCGATGGGCAATGTCCTGGTGGAGCTGCTCCAGGGTACGCCTGAGGCCGGCAATTACTACTTCGGAAGAGGCACTGCGTACATTTTGAAAGCGCCGGGGTCCTTATCCTTCAGGGCGGGGTCGTTACGATAATTCAGTTTCCCTTCGACAATCCAGGCCATTCCCCGCGTAGCTGTCACTCCGGGCGTGCTTTCCAGTCCTTCCTTCAAGGTGTTGATCACCGCGTTTGTCTTCCCAGGCCCTTCAAACGTGACGATGTCCATCTTCCCTGAGTTTTCAGCGAGCAGCAGCCGGTGCGATCCGATTGCCCGCATGCCGTCGGGCCGGTCCAGTGGGCGGGAGAGCATCAGATCCACTATTTTTTTCGACTTCCCATCCGCGCCGAGTTCCACTCGAACAAGCTTCCCCTTGGTTACGCTGTTGACATAGAGCGTTGCTTTATCGCCGAAAGCGAGTCCATCGGCCCCCGCCAGCAGAGGATCTTTCGCGGCAACCTCCAAACTCTTTGCTCCAGGTTTGAGCATCAGAATGCTGGCAAGGTTGGTGTCTGATACATACGCGGTGCCATCCGAACCGACGGCGATATCGTTGCAGAGAGGCTTTTCTCCCGGCAGCGGATAGGTGCCCTTTGGCGTGCCCGCTTTGAGGTCGAAGGTCATGACCGCGGTGGCCTCTCCTTTGCCTTCGAGGTTGTTCGAGCATACCCAAACCTGTTTGCCCTTTTCATCCGCATAGACACCGAGGACTCCATTCAGGCCGCCGGTGCCCGGTTTGATCCATTCGTCAGCGGTAGCTTTGCCGGGTGTGATGCGCAGGATATCGCCGTGCCCCAAACTGCCGATAATTAATGCGCCATCGGAGGTTGAGGTGATGCTCTCCGGGAATACCCGCGTGCCGGGCAATGTGATTTCCGTTGGCCCGGCGGTCGCAGCGCTGGCTACGGTAGCCAAGGCGAACAAGAGCGATGCCGTGCAGATTGATGGAAGTTTATCGAGTAGTTTCATGCCTCACCTATAGGAACAATTGGCCGGATAACCCACGGCAGGGCCGCTCCCGGCACGTTAATCCGCGCCCACCATTTCCCGTTCCGAAATTTCTCTAGCGGGCGCGGCGTTTTGTTCCGGTATCAGCACCCCTCCGCCAAAGCTTAGCCTCCGCGGCTCCGGGCCGCCTTTAGACACCTTCACAGCGCAATATTTAAACTCGGGTATCTTCCCAACCGGGTCGAGCACGGGGTTGGTCAGCATGTTGGCCGCTGCTTCGTAGTAGCAGAACGGCACAAATACCGCTCCGCGCGGCGTTCCATCGTCAGCGCGAGCGTAGAGAGAGATCCGCCCGCGCCGCGATTCGATGGTAATGATATCGCCGGGCGCGGCGTTCCGTTCCGCGAGATCCAGCGGGTGTATCGAGGCCACGGGCTCCGGTTCGATGTAATCGAGCGAGGATGCGCGCCGCGTCATCGATCCCGTGTGCCAGTGTTCGAGTTGGCGCCCCGTGATCAGCACCATCGGGTACTCCGCATCCGGCTGCTCCGCCGCGTGGATGAGATCGGCCGGGACGAACTTGGCGCGTCCCGATTTCGTCGGGAACTTCTCAATGAAAACCACCGGTTCTCCGGGATCGCCTTCCTTCACGCATGGGTAAGTAACCGAGGACTCGCGCTCCAGGCGCTCCCAGGTGATGCCGGCGATCGAATCCATGCACGTGCGCATCTCGTTGAAGACTTCGCGGGGGTGATGGTAGTGCCAGTCAACGCCGACGCGGCGTGCAAGTTCGTTGATGATCCAGAAATCTTCTCTTGCGTCTCCGGGTGGTTCAATCGCTTTGCGTCCTAGCTGAACCATCCGGTCCGTGTTTGTGACGGTGCCAGTTTTCTCGGGCCACGCTGTAGCCGGCAACACCACGTCGGCCAGGTATGCGGTCTCGGTGAGGAAGATGTCCTGCACCACCAGGTGATCGAGCGCGCACAGCGCCTCGCGCGCGTGGTCCACATCGGGATCGGACATCGCGGGGTTTTCGCCCATGATGTACATACCGCGAATCTCGTGCTTCTTGGCGGCGTGCATGATTTCCACGACAGTCAAACCGGTAACGGGATCGAGCTGGGTATGCCAGAGTTTCTCGAACCGCTCGCGCGCCTTAGCCGTGGTGACGCCCTGATAGTCGGGATAGAACATGGGGATCAGCCCCACGTCGGAAGCGCCCTGCACGTTGTTCTGCCCGCGCAGCGGATGCAGTCCCGATCCTGGTTTGCCGATCTGGCCCGTGGAGAGCGTGAGAGCAATCAGGCAGCGCGCATTGTCGGTGCCATGAACGTGTTGCGAAATGCCCATGCCCCAGAAGATCATGGACCCCCTGGAGGTTGCGTACAGGCGGGCGACCTCGCGGATAGTTTTCGCGTCAATTCCGCAGATCGGAGCCATCCGCTCCGGCGAAAACTTCTTCACATTTTCCGCCAGCGATTCGTAACCGGAAGTGCGGTCGCGAATGAACGCTTCGCTAACAAGGCCCTCCTCCACAATCACGTGCAGCATCGCGTTGAGCAGCGCCACATCGGTGTCCGCGTTGAACTGCAGATAGTACGTCGCGTGGCGCGCCAGATCGCTGCGCCGCGGATCAGCCACGATCAGCTTCACTCCCGCTTTCGCGGCATTCTTCATCCAGGTGGCCGCCACCGGATGATTCACGGTAGAGTTCGAGCCAATCACGAAAATCACTTCCGCGCGTGCGACGTCGCGCACCTGGTTCGATACCGCTCCGGAATTAATGCCTTCCATCAACGCAACGACGCTCGAAGCATGGCACAGTCGCGTACAGTGATCCACGTTATTCGACCCGAACCCTGTGCGTACCAGCTTCTGAAAGAGATACGCCTCTTCGTTGGTTCCTTTGGCCGAACCGAAACCGGCGAGCGAACGCTTGCCATAAGTGTCGCGAATCTCGCGTAGGCCACGGGCCGCGAAATCGAGCGCCTCCTCCCAGGTGGCCTCGCGGAAAACCTCCTGCCAGTTATCCGGATCGACCACGAAGTCCTTGCGCTTGGCCATTCCCGGCTTGCGGATGAGCGGTTTTCTCAGCCGGTGCTTATGTTGGATATAGTCGAACCCGTAGCGCCCTTTAACGCACAGGCGGCCTTGGTTGGCGGGGCCGTTCCTGCCGCGCACGTAGAGGATTTTGTTGTCCCGTATGTTGTATGTAAGCTGGCAACCTACGCCGCAGTAGGGGCACACGGAATCGACCTGCTTCTCCGGGGCAATCGCTCCAACGCCGCGTGCCGGCATCAGCGCGCCGGTGGGGCACGCCTGCACGCACTCGCCGCAGGCCACACAGGTGGATTCGCCCATCGGATCGTCGAGGTCGAACACAATTTTGGAGTGGCCGCCGCGGAAAGCGTAGCCAATCACATCATTAACTTGCACTTCCCGGCAGGCCCGTACACAACGCGTGCACTGAATACAGGCGTCCAGATTCACCGCCATCGCCGGATGTGAAAGATCTTCTGCGGGCTGATGGCGTGGGGCAAAGCGTGGCTTGCCGATGGACATCTTCTTCGCCCAGAAATCAAGCTCGGAATTGAGAGTGTAGGATCTCTCCGGCATGTCGGACAGCAACAGCTCGAGTGACATTTTCTGACTGGTAACTGCCCGCGGGCTATTGGTCGTGACTTCCATCCCCTGCTTTGGATAGCGGCAGCAGGATGGCGCCAGCACGCGCTCGCCTTTGATTTCCACCATGCAGGTGCGGCAGTTGCCGTCCGGCCGCATGCCCTCCTTGTAGCAAAGGCGCGGAACGTCAATGCCATACCGGCCGGCGGCCTGGAGGATCGTCATGTCCGGATCGCAGGTCACAGCCTTTCCGTTCAGAATGAACGAAACCGGCGTAGAGGTGTGAAAACCGTTAGTGCCTTGCATTACTCGACTTCCCCCGGAAAGTATTTCAAGACGGTGAGAAACGGATTGGGCGCCGCCTGGCCGAGACCGCAAATCGATGAATCCGTCATGGCTTGCGATAACTCTTGGAGCAGCGGAGCATTCCACCGTCTTTGCTCCATCAGTTGCAGGGCCTTGACCGTTCCCACCCGGCAGGGCGTGCATTGTCCGCAGGATTCATCGGCGAAGAAGCGCAACAGGTTGCGAGCTGCCGCGGCCGCTGTGTCGTGGTTTGAGAAAACCACAATTGCCGCCGACCCGATGAAGCAACCGTACGGGTTCAAGGTGTCGAAATCGAGCGGGATATTGGCCATGGATGCGGGTAGAATCCCACCGGAAGCGCCGCCCGGCAGATAGCCATAAAGCTCGTGACCGTCGAGCATACCGCCACAGTATTCATCGATCAGCTCGCGCAATGTGATGCCCGCGGGCGCAAGATGCACGCCCGGTTTTTTCACGCGCCCGCTCACCGAGAAAGAACGCAGCCCCTTGCGTCCATTGCGCCCGTGCCCCGCAAACCAACCCGGCCCTTTTTCGAGGATCTCGCGCACCCAGTGGAGCGTTTCCATATTGTGCTCCAGCGTGGGACGGCCAAACAGACCGACCTGCGCCACGTACGGCGGCCGCAGCCGCGGCTCTCCCCGCTTGCCCTCGATCGATTCGATCATCGAAGACTCTTCACCGCAAATGTACGCCCCGGCCCCACGCCGCAAATGGATGGGCGGAATCGAGTACGGCGGATCGGCTTGAAGCGCCGCAATCTCGCGCTCCAGCAGCGCGCGGCAGCCGTGATATTCGTCACGCAGATAAATGTAGATCGCCTCGATAGCAACGGCCCAGGCCGCAATCAACGCGCCTTCGAGAAAGCGGTGCGGATCGCGCTCCAGATAATAGCGATCCTTGAATGTCCCCGGTTCGCCTTCATCAATGTTGATTGCCAGCAGACGTGGACTCGGCTCCGCGGCCACAATTTTCCACTTTCGTCCGGCCGGGAATCCAGCGCCGCCCAAGCCACGCAAACCGGACTCTTCCAACAGTGCGATAACATCCGCCGCCTTCCTTTGTCCCGCAAAGCACGCTCCTGCGAGCGCATACCCGCCTGCGACCCGATAAGCGGCGTAATCGATGGGGCTGGGGCTAACGGCAGAGGGCGCAGGCGGATGAGTTACCTGGCCCTTCTGAACAGCTTCGTCAATACGCTCCACAGTGGCGTGCGGAATGGGATTCTGGCCGACCACGGCCACGGGTGCGGTCTCACAGCGGCCCACACAGGGCGCAGGCAGCACGCGCACCCCGGCGCCCAGGCGAGCGGGCAATTGCTCCAGCAGCCGGTGCGCACCCGCGAGCTCGCAGGCAATCGAATCACACACACGCACCGTGATCGCGGGCGGGCGCGTATCGCCCTCCTTGATGACGTCGAAGTGGTGGTAGAACGTCGCCACCTCGTACACTTCCGTCATCGCCATCTTCATTTCTGCCGCGAGCGCCACCAGGTGCGGCGCCGCGAGGCAGCCGTAACGGTCTTGAATCTTGTGCAAGTGTTCAATCAGAAGGTCGCGCCGGCGCGGGGCGTCTCCCAACAACGCCAGCACTTCTTCGCGCGCTTTCGGGTCTACTTGCCGCCCCTTTGGAGTGGCGCGCACGCGCCCCCGGCCGCCACGTTGCTTGCCATTGGGTATTTTCTCAGTCGCGGTGGGCTCGGATGTCGATACGGAAACGGAATCTTTCGGCATTCTTTGTCAAGCCGCCTCTTCACGCTAATGGGTGGCTCCATCGCCATGCTATCATTTTCACGGGGCTGCTCGCTCGTTGAGAGCGGTTATGCACGTTGAGTTTTTCGGGCTGTCGCGCGAGCGCGCGGGCACGGCCAGGATTGAAGTACAAGCCGAAACGCTGGGACAGTTGTTGAGCATCCTGGCGGAGCAGATTCCACCGCTCGGCGCCTTCATTGGTGGAAATCGGCTGCACCCTGCGTTCATCGCCAATCTGAATGGCGATTGCTTCGTGAGCGATCCAGCAACACGGCTTCAGAAAAACGATCACGTGCTTATTCTTTCCGCCGATGCCGGAGGCTGACTCCGTGCCTTTCGGTTACCACGCCCGCTACCTGCGCATCGACGTTTCCCATGGCAGCGGCGAGTATTTGCTGCTGGACGAAACAATGCTGCGCCAATTCATCGGCGGCAGCGGCCTGGGCGTGCGGCTGTTGTTGGATGAAGGCGCGGCGCAGGCCGATCCGCTCGCGCCCGAAGCTGCGATTGTGTTCGCTTTCAGCCCGCTGGTGGGAAGTCCTCTCACTACTTCGGCGAAGTTTGCCGTGGTGAGCAAAAGCCCACTCACAGAGCGTATCAATGACTCTCTGGCCAGCAGCGGTTTTGCGATCGCAGGCAAACAATGCGGCTGCGACGCGATTGTCATCGTGGGGCGCGCGCCGGAACTTTCGGTGCTGGTGATCGATGAAAAGCACAGCGATGTGCATCTCGAGCCGGCGGCAGAATATCGAGGCCTAACCTGCCGCGAAACCGAGGCCGCGTTGCGATCGCGGCTGGGCGCCGATTACCGCATCGCATCCATCGGACCCGCGGGGGAGCACCTGGTGCGTTACGCTACAGTCTCCCACGATGGACGCCACGCCGGCCGCGGCGGCAGCGGCGCTGTGCTGGGCGCCAAAAACCTCAAGGCCATCGCTTTGCGCGGTTCGCAGCGCAGCGGCTGGGCACATCCCCGCGAATTGACGGAGCTGAGCAGGTCGTTATCCCAGCGATCGTTCGGACCCGCAACAGCGAAATATCGCGAGCTCGGCACAGCGGCCAATCTGCTCACCTTCAACCGATTTGGCGCGTTGCCCACGCGCAACTTTCAAAGCGGCACGTTCGAGGAAGCTCCCAGTATTTCGGCCGAACAGTTGAGCGCCACCCGTTCCAAAACGCGCGAAAGCTGCGTGGCATGCACCATCGGATGCGAACACATCTATGGCCACGGCGCGGACGGTGTGCGCCTGGAGTATGAAAGCTTGTTTGCGCTCGGCTCTTTGTGCGGCGTGGGCGATGCGGACACCGTGCTGCGCGCCGTCCGGCGCTGCGACGAACTGGGCATCGACACCATCAGCACCGGCGGTTCGATCGCGTTTGCCATGGAATGCGTCGAGCGCGGCTGGCTAGATGTTGGGGGGAACGACGCCCCGTGGCTGCGGTTCGGAAGCGGCGAAGCGCTCCTGCATGCTATCGAGTTGATCGGTGCGCGGAGCGGGATCGGCAACCTGCTCGCGGAGGGCAGCCGCCGCGCCGCCCAAGTGATTGGCCACAACAGCATCTCCATTGCCCCGCAGGTCAAGGGCCTCGAAATCCCCGGTTATGAGCCGCGGGCACTGCAAACCATGGCGCTCGGATTCGCTGTGGGCGCGCGGGGCGCGGACCACAATCGCAGCGGCGCTTACGAGGTCGATTTTTCGGACAAGGTTGATCGCCGCCGCGTCACGCTGGACGCCGTGCGATACGCCATCGAAACCGAGGATAAGGCCGCGCTGATGGATTCGCTGATCCTCTGCAAATTTCTGCGCGGCGTCTTCGATGATTTTTATGCCGAGGCCGCGGACATGCTGCGCAAGGTCACCGGCTGGGATGTCAGCGCCGGCGAGCTGCGCGAAACCGCCAAACGCATTGTCTCCGCCAAGCGGCAATTCAACCTCCTGGCGGGTTGGACGCCGGCTGAAGACACGCTGCCTGAGCGGTTCCTCAAAACGCCGCTGCCCAACGACCCTGCGGCCTCACTCAGCCACCAGCGGCTCGATGAACTGGTGGCGGAGTATCATCGCCAGCGCGGGTGGTAGCGGATCAGCCATCCCCTGCCAAACCCGCCTCTCGTAACGCTGCCAGGTAATCGTCCCGCGTATTGAGATTCCGCAGAGTGCGAAGCTGCGGGTCTATGGAGATCATCTCCTCGGGCCGCACGCGGCGCGTGCGCACGGTATCGAACAGAAACACAGGCCGCAGCCGGCCATTCTCCAGAAGACTTTCGATGTGAGGCAGAGTGCCGCGCCGGTAAACCGCGGAAAGGGGATGTGGAAAGCCCTCCACTTCCATCACCGCAATATCGGAATCGCCCAGCAGTTCGATCATCCGCGACACAAAACCGGGCACCAGCAAAGGGACATCGCAGCTTGTCACATAAGCCATCTCCGCCGCCTGCGGAAGCGCCTTCAACCCGGCGCGCAATCCTTCGAGCGGGCCGCGCTGTTCGCGTTCGTCGCGCGTCACGAGAACGTCTTCGGGCAGTTCCGGCAACGTCTGTTCCCGCGCAGCCACTACCACAATCGGGGCCACTACGCCACCCAGCAGCCGCACCACGCGCTGGAGCATTGTCTCGCCTCCGAATGGCAGAGTGGCTTTGGGCGCGCCCATGCGGGATGACCGGCCCCCGCACAAAACGATCCCCGCCGCGTTCATAACCGCATGCCCAGGCGCTGCAGAGCCTCTCGCGTGGTGGTCTGCGCAAGTAACGCACGGAACGCCGCCACGCCTTTCCGCTGCTCGCGCGCCCGCGGCACGATGAAATCGTACTGCTCCTCCTGCACCGGCAGAAATCCCAGTCCGGAGTTGCGTGCCACGATATCGAGGGTCATTCCCCAATCCGCGCGGCCTTGCACCACCGCCGCTGCGACCGCATTGTGATTGCGCGGCTGCACGGCGTAGCCGCGCGGCTTGGTTCCTTGTAGCAGCCGGTCGATGAGCACGCGCGTTCCGCTCCCCTGATTGCGATTCACCATGACGCACTCGGTATCCGCAATCGCATTGGCGATAGCCTCAGCCGCCGGACGCCCTTCGAAGCGATGGTCTCCGGGGCGGAACACAATGCCCTGCAGCCGTCCGTAACCGGGGATCAATTCCAGCGCCGGAGTGAGGAACGGCCGGTTGTATTGGTTGGTCTTCGCATCCAGCAGATGGACGCCCGCCACATCGCACTCGCCGCGCTTGGCAGCGTCGAGTCCCCCAGTGCTGCCCACGGCGAGAAACTTCGAGCGAACACCCTCGCGCTCCAGTTCACCGAGCAGATAATCGAGGCCAATGCAATGGCTGCCGATCACCACGAGATCGGCCAGTTGCAGCTCGCGGCCCAGAAGCTGGACACGAATGACAGTTCCCGCCGGAACGATTTCCTCATGCCGTCCGATGGTGGCGAAGCCATCGGCGCGGCTGAAAGTGGTGACGCTGCCGGATCCCTGCCCCATCGGATACGCGGCCAGTGACGGACCCTCTCCGTCCGCCGCCGTTTCAACGAGACCGACCAGCAGATATTCCGTGCGCCCGATCTCGCTGTTCACCTTGACTGCCAGCTTGGCCGCCACCACTGTCCGCTCTTCCGATCCGCGCCCGGCCAGCAGGCGAATCACCGGCGCGACGAACTCGTGGAACGTGAAGATCGCCGAAGTGGGAAAGCCAGGCAACACGACCACCGCGCGTCCCGCAGCCGCGGCGAGGCAGATCGGCTTGCCCGGTTTGAGCGCTACCCCGTGGGCGACGATTCCGGGATCCGTCAGTTCGGCCACCACGCGATACGATACATCGCCCGCGCCCTTGCTGGTGCCTCCCGAGAGCAGCACCATATCCGCAATTTCCAGCGCGTGCCGCAACCGCCCGCGCAGCGCATCCGCATCATCCGGCACGATGCCCAGCAGCCTCGGCTCACCGCCCAGTTCCCGCACCGCGTCGGCGATTACCTGCCCGTTGGAGTCGTACACCTTGCCCGGTTGCATCGGTTCGCCAGGCGGGATGATTTCGTCGCCGGTCGAGAGAATAGCCACCACTGGCTTCCGCCAGACCTTCACATGGGCTACGCCGATCGCCGCGAGAACGCCCGTGTCGCGGCT
>JASIAM010000256.1 GCA_030041985.1 Bryobacteraceae bacterium
GCTCGATCCCGGCGAATCCCGGCCGCCGAGTCGGCGCTCAGGTTGCGTCTCCGCAGAGCCTTACCCTCCGCTCGGGTGCAACCAGTATAGCCGGCTCGAAACATCAACCCACGGGAATGTTTACACAAAATTCTTGACACGGCCTCGTTCTGCTAGGCGCCGCGTTCGGCCAGTCGGCAATCACGCGGCAGTTCAACAAACCGGCTCCCAGGGCGTTATCGCTTCAGGGTTCCCGGCTGCGGATCTCGTTCTCCAACGTCAAGCCCGGAGAGGACTGGGTCTTCGGTGTCACTGCCGACGCGTCAGGCGCACCTCCGCAGTTAATTGCCGCGGGGGCTTTGCTGGATCCTCCCGACGAGTTAAACACGCAGTTGGTCAGCAGCCTTGTCTCACTCCGGCCATCCGCGTATTCGCTCTCACCAGGGTCCGTGTCATTGAACGTAGGGGCACTCGGTTACTCGGGCACGGTCGTGTATGCGACGGTCCCCCCTGGCACTGAGGTCATTTGTATAGAGAACGGTTCGACCGTCACCGACACCCAGGTTGACAGCTCTCTCTTAGTACGTACGGGCGTATTGGTCAGCAGGCCGGCGACAACGCTGGGTAGCGTCATTCTTAATCTCACTCGGCCGCCGCTCCGCTCGTCCCCTCCCCTCGCAGTCTCACAAGATGGAACTATAGTGGCAAGTTCGGCGGAGGCTAGCCGCCATATAATAAGCAAACCCTTCCCGACGACCACGGCAGTGGCCATCCAGGCTCGCCACGCGTTCTTGGTGATCACGATTGGGGCAGACGGTACCGTCGGCAATGTGAAGTCGGGCGGAGGGGACGCTACGCTGATTTCAGCCCTTTCGAGTGCTGTAAAGAGCTGGAGATTCACTCCTTTTCTTCAGAACGGGCAGCCGGTCTCTGTGAAAACGGTTGCCTCATTTACAGCCTCCGAGAGCGGTAACATTACCTGCATGTTTCCGTAGGCCGGATCGGGCGGAGCTGGGCTATCCGAATCAAAGCCTAGCACAATCTCCGGGCCCTATCCCGGCGCCCTCACCAGAAGCCCAGGGTCCGGATGTTTGTCCAGAACGCTCAAGGCTCCCGGTGTCAAGCCTCCTTAATAATCCCATGCAGCGTCATCTTCACCCGCCGGGCCAGATCCAAAGCCGAATAGGGCTTCTGTATGAACCCCGCCAGGCCCTTCCCGGTGAACCTTCGTATCGCTTCCACTTCGTTGAAACCGCTCGACAGGATCACTGGCGTTTGGGGATCGGCCAGTTTCAGATTGCGTAGCGTCTCTTCGCCGCTCATTACCGGCATGCTCATGTCGAGAATCACCAGCGCAACTTTTTCGTGAACCACCCGGAACAGATCCACGCCCTCCCTGCCGTTTTCCGCCACCAGCACGCTGTAACCGTAGCTCTCCAGCATGCTTTTGGCGGTCTGCCGCACAATCTGTTCATCGTCGATCACCAGGATGGTCTCGTATCCCGCCAGCGCTTCCCCACCCGCCCGGGGAGCGGCCACCGCCGGCGCCCTTTCTGTCGCCGGAAAAAGTACTTTAAATGTGCTGCCCTGTCCCGGCTGGCTATAGACTTTCAACACGCCTTTATGTCCCCGCACGATGCCTTGCACCGCCGCCAGGCCCAGGCCCCGCCCCAGAAACTTCGTCGTGAAAAACGGATCGAAAATGCGCGACACAATGCTCTCATCCATGCCGCAACCCGTATCGTGCACCTCCAGGCTCACGTAGCTTCCCGGCCTGATCTCCTCTGCGGGCGACAGTGCCGTCTGTATGTAAGCGTCGTCCACCTCCTGCACGGCTGTGGTCACGATTACCGTGCCGTTGCGCTCGTCCCCGATCGCTTCGGCGCCATTGATCACCAGGTTCATAATGAGCTGCTGCATCTGTCCCACGTCAGCTTCTATATAGGGCAAATCATTAGCAAGTTCCAGGCGCAACTGTACGGTTCTCGGTATCGAAGTTTGGATCAACTGGCTGATTTCGCGAACCAGCGTGGAGAGCTGGATAATCTCGGTTATAAACCGGCCTTTGCCCGCATAAGCCAGCAACTGCCGCGTCAGGTCCGCGGCCCGCTCGCTGGCGGTAATCGCGCCCCGCAGCATCTCTCTCGCCGGATGATTCGACGGAAGCAGTTCCAGCGCAAGCGAGGTGTTGCCCAATATTCCCGTCAGCAGATTGTTGAAATCGTGCGCCACTCCCCCCGCCAGCACGCCCAGGCTCTCCAGTTTCTGGGTGTTTCGAAATTGGTCCCGCAGACGTGAGCGCTCCGTGATGTCGCGCGCGATGTGAGAGGCTCCGGCAATCGCGCCGCTGCTATCCCGGATGGGAGAAATCGTGATCGACACATCAATCATCTGCCCATCCTTGCGCCGCCGGGTAGTTTCAAAGTGCTCCACTCGCTCCCCCTGCCGGATCTTACGCAGAATCTCGTCTTCCTCGTCGCGGCGTTCCGGCGGCAGCAAAATGGATATCGGCCGCCCGAATACTTCGCTCGCCGTATAACCGTAGATACGTTCCGCCGCCTTGTTCCAGGTCAAAACCCGGCCTTCTAAGGTCTTGCTGATGATGGCATCTTCGGAAGTTTCGATAATGGCGGCTAAATGAGAAGCAGCATGTTCCGCGTCGATGGGGCCGCCAACGGGAGTATCATCGCGAGCCAAACCCATGATCGTATTATGCCTGTAGCAGTTGGCTCGCTACTCCGGATTTTCGACCGATCCCAGGCTGAGAATCAACCCCCGTGTGTTCGCATACGAAACAATCTCAGGCCACCGCGAATCGCGAACAGTTCTATCGCCGCCAGGTTATCGCAACGCGATTCGGTGTATGCTGAAAACTGTTTTTGGAGCTATGCCCAGAGCCAAAGAATTTACCGTAACCATCGAAGACAAGCCCGGAGCCTTGGGGAAGTGTTTTCTTGCCCTGGCGGAGCGCGGTGTAAACGTGCTCGCTTTCCAATCCTATGTCGAGGAAGGTGAAAGTCTGACCCGCTTCGTAGTGGACGACCCCGCCACCGCCGGCGAAGTGCTGGGTAAGATGCGCATGATCTTCGAGGAGTCCGACGTCGCCCTAGTCAAACTGCCTCACCGCCCCGGCCAGCTAGGCCGCGCGGCCGCGCGGTTGGGAGAAAAAGAAATTAATATCGATTATTCCTATTGTGGCGTCGAGCCTGGCTCCTTAGTCCCGATCCTGGTTTTCGGAGTGGACAGAGTCACGGGAGCCGCCGCCGCCCTGGATGAGCTGGCCGCGGAAGAAGGATCGGCCGGTGGGGCCTGAAGTTCGCGCCCTGAAATTCGCAAACCCAGGCCCCGCGCGCATTACTTTCCCGCGTTAAACCGCTCTTCCACTTCCGCCCAGTTCACCGTATTCCACCAGGCAGCCAGATAATCCGGCCGGCGGTTCTGATACTTCAAATAATAGGCGTGCTCCCACACGTCGATTCCCAGCACCGGATGTTTCCCTTCCATCACCGGGCTGTCCTGGTTGGCCGTGGAGGAAATCTCCAGCTTGCCGCCCACTTTCAGCAGCCACGCCCAGCCGGAGCCAAAACGCGTGGCGCCCGCCTGGTTCATTTTTTCCTTGAATGAATCAAAACTGCCGAACGTGCTGTTGATCGCTTGCGCCACGTGGCCAGCGGGCGGGCCGCCCCCGCCGGGCTTCATGATTTTCCAGAACATCGCGTGATTGATGTGGCCCCCGCCGTTGTTGCGTACCGCGGTCTTTATATTGTCGGGAACGATAGCGCAGTTGTTGGCCAGCAGCTCCTCTATCGTCTTATTGGCCAGCGCCGGCGCTGATTCCAGCGCTTTGTTCAGGTTGGTGACATAGGCGCCATGATGCTTGCCATGGTGAATTTCCATGGTCGTTTTATCGATGTGCGGTTCCAGTGCATCGGAGGCGTAAGGCAGCGGTGGAAGTGTGAATGGCATATGGTTCTCCTTGTCTTCTCGTGTAATCAATCGGCTCCGCCGGCTTTTTCAAACGCGCCGGCGAGCCGGAACATCGTGCTCTCGTCGAAATGCTTTGCCAGAATCTGCATCCCTACGGGTAGGCCTTCCGCGGTCCTCCCGCAGGGGACGCTCATACAGGGAATGCCGGCCAGGTCCCCGGTAATTGTGTAGATGTCCGAGAGGTACATGGCCAAAGGGTCATCGATTTTTTCCCCCAGGCGGAAAGCCGGAAACGGCGAAACGGGCGCCACAATGGCATCCACAGTTTCAAACGCCTGGGCAAAATCGCGCGCGATCAGCGCCCGCACTTTCTGCGCTTTCAAATAGTAAGCATCGTAGTAACCGTGGCTCAGCACGTAGGTTCCTAGCATGATGCGCCGCTTGCACTCCGCGCCGAATCCTTCCCCGCGTGTGGAGCGGTACATTTCCGCCAGCGTATCCGCATGTTCCGCGCGCGTGGTGTAGCGCACACCATCGTAGCGCGCCAGATTGGAGCTGGCCTCTGCCGTGGCAATGATGTAGTAAGTCGCTACGGCGTAGTCGGTGGCTGGCAAGCTGATCTCGCGCACCTCGCAACCGAGCTTTTCGAGCACCGCCACGCCGCGCGCAATCAGGCCGCCGGTTTCGCTTGTCAAACTTTTTAGATACTCGCGAGGCAAGCCAAGCTTCAGACCGGCCACGTCCTCATTTAGCGCAACCGTATAATCAGGCACCGGAGCATCGGCCGAAGTGGCATCGGCGGGATCGCGGCCGGCAATCACCTGGAGCACCAGCGCCGCATCCCGCACCGTGCGCGCAAAAGACCCGATGTGATCAAGCGAACTGGCAAACGCCGTAAGGCCATACCGCGAGACGCGGCCATAGGTCGGGGTCACACCCACCACGCCGCAGAACGACGCCGGCTGGCGAATCGAACCTCCCGTATCCGATCCCAGCGCGCCCACCGCTGTTCCCTGTGCCACTGCCGCCGCCGAACCGCCGCTCGATCCTCCAGGCACGCGGTCCGGCGCCACCGGATTGCGCACCGGCCCGAACGCCGAATTTTCGTTCGAAGATCCCATCGCAAATTCGTCGCAATTGGTTTTGCCGATAAGGACAGCTCCCGCCTGTTCCAGGCGAACCACCGCCGTGGCATCGTAAGGCGGAATGTAATGCTCGAGCAGCCGCGACCCGCACGTAGTGGTGAGGCCCTTCGTCAAAATCACATCTTTCACCGCCACGGGCACTCCGGCGAGCAGTCCTGCATTCCCGCCGCGCGCGCGCTTCTCATCCACTGCCTTTGCCGCCGCCAGTGCCCGCTCCGGCGAAAACCGCAGGTACGCGTTAGTCTTGCCGTTCTCCGCTTCGGCGAAGCGCAAGGCTTCCGTGGCCAGATCCACCGCGCTGAACTCGCGCTTGTCGAAACCTTGCCGCACCCGATCGATGGTCAGAGAGGAAACTTGCATCACTTGGCGTTTATCACGATCGTTCGATGACTTTTGGCACTTTGAAATAACCTGCGCCGGCGCGCGGCGCGTTAGCCAACGCGTCCCGATTGCCCAGCGGCGGCGCCGGAATGTCCTCGCGCAGCGTCGCCGTCTCACCCGCCGCGTAGAGCACCTGGGCCATTGGCTCGACGCCCGCCGTATCGATCTCGTTCAGCTTCTCAATATGCGTGAGAATCTCGTCCAAATCCGCTTCGAACCGCTTCACTTCGGCATCGGTAAGCTGCAAATTGGCAAGCCCGGCCACGTAACGGACCTGCTCCTCGGTAATCTTCACGCACCCGCCGCCTTTTGCCGGGAGACTTTATAAAGGCCGCGCAGCACCGGATCGCCGATGAGGTCCGCCTCGTCGGCAAGCCCCGGAGCGGATTTGCTGGCGCGCTGCGGGGGGCGGCGAACCGGCACGATGCGAAACTCCAGATCCTCGACAACACCCACGCCAATCTGCTTTTCCAGGTTCGCGAGGATCTGTTTCGAAAGCGAAAATAATTGCCGCTGCCAGATGCGGTCTTCCACTTCCACGATCAGGCGCGTGCGCACCATCCGCGCGGCCCGCGTGTGTTCGGCAATTTTTTTTCCTACCGCGTTCGCCCATCCGGCGCGCGCCAATTCTTCCGAGGTAATCACCTCGTCAGGCAGTCTCAGCCCTCCAATGAGCTTGCTTGCGCGTTCCATTTGTAGCAGCGGTAGGGTCATTCTATCACGCAACCCGGAAATGAGAACGCTCGAATGTGCGCCGCGCAACAGCGGTCCGGCGCGCGTATCCAGTTCCATTCAGAGCCGCCAGCCCAATCGCGCCTTGACTGGCCCCTGCCCGCGTGAATATACTATCCACGTCATCATGGCACGTCCAGCTTACGCGTGATTGGTGTACGCTGGTCAAATTCAGGGAGTGTTTCGAATGGATTTCAGCAAAATGGTCAAGCGGATATGCACCGGCCCGATCAGGTGTTCGGCGGTGGCCGCCGCTTTTGGCCTGATCGCAGTGACCGCGGTTTCGAGCCGGGCCGCGGAACTGGATAACGATGGGCTCGATATCATCCAGTTGCGGCCCAATTTCTACATGATTGCCGGGGCCGGCGGAAATATTGCTGTCGATATCGGCGTCGACGGAGTGGTGCTGGCGAATGCGGGAAGCGAAGCCGCCGCCGACCGCGTAATCGCCGCCATCAAAAAATTAACTCCTCTACCCGTGCGCTATATCATCGATACCAATGCTGATCCGGAGTTCGTGGGCGGTAACGGTAAAATTTCCAAGTCTGGCCTGACCATTTTCGTCAATGCGCTCGGTGGAAATAACGGCCTTTTGAACGCAATGACCAACGGTGGCGGCGCTCAGATCCTGGCGCATGACAGCGTTCTGAAGAGGATGAGCGCGCCCACAGGCAAGGCCTCTGCCTTTCCGGCGGAGAGTTGGCCCAACGAAGCGTTTCTTTTCGACCGGTGGTATATCCGTATGAACGATGATCCGATCGAGATTACCTACCAGCCGGCCGCGCATAGCAACGCCGACAGCTTCGCGTTTTTCCGCAAATCGGACGTCGTTGCCGCCGGCGACGTTATGGACACCACGCGATTTCCCAAAATCGATATTGCGAATGGTGGCAGCGTGCAGGGGGAGATCGCCGCTCTGAATAAGCTAATTGAGATCGCGATTCCGCCGGGGCCATTCATCTACGAAGGAATCGGAACCTACGTGATTCCCGGCCACGGCAGAGCATGCCTGCAACTGGATGTGGTCGATTACCGTGATATGGTGGTGGAGGTCCGGGACGCCATCGAAGACATGATCAAGCAGGGGATGACTCTCGACCAGATCAAAGCCGCTCATCCCGCGCTACCCTACGAAACCGAGTACGGCACCGAAGAGGGATCCACCAGCGAATTTGTGGAAGCGGTTTACAAAAGTCTGACTGGGAAGAAATGATGGCCTGCCAGCAAAAGAAGTTATCAGTTCTCAGTCATCAGTTGGTCCGAACCCTGAGGAACTGAAAACTGATAACTGATGACTGACGACTGTAAGAGAGAACAGAATATGCGATATCAAATGGTAAATAGATTTCTGGTGCTGGCGGTAACCGCGGCGATGCCGCTGGTGGCTCAGGCGCAGGGACGCGGCGGACGCGGCGGCGGTGGGCGGGGTGGTCCTCCACCAACCGCCAAGGCTGCGGCACCCATCGATCTGACCGGTTATTGGGTTTCTATCGTGGATGAAGATTGGCGCTACCGCATGGTCGCGCCCGAGCCCGGCGATTATTTTGGCGTCCCCATGACCGTGGAGGCCCGCAAGGTCGCCGATACCTGGGACCCCGCCAAAGATGAGGCGTCCGGGGAACAGTGCAAGTCCTATGGAGCGCCGGCCCTGCTGCGCGTTCCGGAGCACCTGCATTTCACCTGGCAAGATGACGAGACGCTGCGCCTCGATACCGACTCCGGAAAGCAGACCCGCCTGTTTCATTTCGGCGATTGGAAAGCTCCGGCAGGCCCGCCCACGCTGCAGGGCGACTCTGAGGCGTCGTGGGAAATCGTCCGCCCGGGGCGCGGCGCTCCTCCTCCCAATCCCGACGCCCCGCCGCAGGGAAAAGGATCGCTCAAGATCGTAACCACGCACCTGAAAGCCGGTTATCTCCGCAAGAATGGCGTTCCGTACAGCGAAAACGCGGATCTCACCGAGTATTACGACATGATCAAAGAGCGCAATGGTGACACCATGCTGGTGGCTCTGATCGTCGTCAACGACCCCAAGTATTTGCGAGAGCCGTTTATTATCACGTCACACTTCAAGAAGCAGGCGAATGACTCCGGGTGGAAACCCACGGAGTGCTCCGCCAAATGGTAAAGTGAGGAACCAGACATGAGATGCAATCGAATCAGCCTCCTTGGAACAGTGCTTCTATGCGCGGGCTTCCCCGCGCTGGCGCAGATTGATCTTTCGGGTTCATGGGCTTCCAAGAATCACGAAGACGCGCTCGAACGCGGCGCCGGTCCCAACCCCGATGACTTCACGGGGGTCCCCTTTAATGCATCGGGCCGGGCAAAGGCTCTGAGTTATTCCCAATCGCAGATTTCGATGCCGACGCGTATCTGTGCCCTCTACTCGCAGTGGCACCTAATGGTGGGAACGTTCGGCATCAAAATTTGGCACGAGACCGATCCGCTCACGGGAAAGGTGGTCGCCTGGGTGATAGGCCCGGTAGAAGACAGAGCGCCATTTACCATCTGGATCGATGGACGCCCGCATCCCTCCAAGGACGCGCCGCACAGCCAGGAGGGTTTCACCACCGGTGAATGGGATGGCGACGTGCTCACCTCCTACACCACCCATATGATGACCGGTTACCTGCGCCGCAATGGGGTCATGCACAGCGACCAGGCAACGATGACCATACATTTCATTCTGCATGGCGACATGCTGACGCTGGCCGCGCATCTCGATGACCCGATTTATCTGACCGAGCCTTACTACATCAGCCGCACATTCGTGAAGCAGGCAGCGGTGATGAATTCAGGAGCGCCTTCCTGCATTGTGGGAGATGAAGGCGTACAGCCATTGGAGGTGCCGCATTATCTCCCAAACAAAAATCCTTTTGTCGACGAGATGACCAAACTCTACGGCATTCCGAAAGAAGCCGCCATGGGCGGAGCGGAAACGGCGTACCCGGCCTATCGTGACAAGATCAAGGACGAGTTCGTGATGCCGAAGAAGTGCGTGAGGAACTGCGGCGCGCCCGCGGGGAATTAGGCTGTTCTTTGGCTGGGCGCCGCGCGCGGGGAGGCACATAATGGAACCGAATCAGGTAAATATTGTTGCCTCTTCCGTGCTTGGCGACCTTGAGTAGATCGAGGACGCCGAGGAAGCCGGATTCCCGCGCCAATTGGGGAGTGATATCGGGAAAGCCGATCGGCTCAATCGAATCCACCTCAATCTGACCTTCTTCCATCGGGTAGCGCGAACCTACTTTCACATGCGGACGCGTCCAGATGCGCACGCTGCAGGTGATTTCCCCGCGGCGCACTCCGTCGCGCAGACGCTTGGTAAACACCATGAGACGAGTGTAAACCAGGCACAGGGCAGGGAATACGGCGTTTCGCGCCAACGGTGAATTTTGCGTCCGTCGGTGTAGGCGAGAGGTCCCTCTACTGGCGATCAGCTAGTTAGCCTTGCGAGCGGCTGTAGAATAAGAACGTGGCCAAGGAATACGTCGAACAGCGGGATGGCAACTACTACGTTGCCGGCACACGCATTTCGCTGGACTCCGTTGTGCATGCGTTCCGCCGCGGTGAATCTCCGAAGACGATTTGTCAGAATTTCGAGCTGCTTTGCCTGGACGAGATCTACGGCGCCATCGCATACTACCTTGCAAACCAGACCAACATCGACGCCTGTCTGTTTCGCCGAAACGAGAAGTGGATCGAAGGAAGATGTAACGCGGAACCGCTACCCGCCGATCTTCGCGAGAGGCTCATGCGCGCTCGCGATGAACTGCACGCGCCTCGTTTGACGTGAGGGTTCGTTTTCTCGCTGACGCCGATCTCAACAAAGCCATCGTGAGAGGAGTTCTGCGCCGTGAGCCATCCATCGATTTCCTGGCGGCCCACGCTGCTGGATTGCGCGGGATGACGGACCCCAGAGGTTCTGGCGGTGCAGCGGAACACCAACGAGTGCTTGTTTCCCACGATGCCGCGACCATGCCAGCCCACTTTCGCAAGTTTCGAAGCGATGGAAAACGCAGCGCAGGCGTATTCCTGATCGCGCAAACTCTTGACATTGGCACAGCAATCGAAGAACTCTTGGTCATCTGGCTGGCTTCGGAAGCCTCGGAATGGGAGAACCGGTTGGAATGGTTGCCGCTGTGAAGCTTACCCCCCAGGAAGTGCCAGAATATGGCACTGACATCGATGCCGGTCCGTTTGGCCGGGCCTAGCCGGAAGCGGATAGCTTGCACATCAACGTAGATCAGGGCGGCGACCGCAATGATGACGTGGACCGCGTGCTGCGCTTTCACGAGCCTAGGTCCCTCGCGGAACCACAGGTCGCTTGGCAATCTGACAGGGACTCACTCGGCACTCATCGAAATTTCACTTGACTTTTTGCTCCGGGGGTACTGTTAGCGTCCAGCCGTTTTCAGCCCCCGGCCTGGATTTTGGCCTGCTCTTCTTCGGCGCTGGCAGCGGGATCTCGGTGCCGTTCAACTGAGGGGCTGGCCCTGCGGGACGCATCAACCCAGCAGATAAAACAGCGCCATCAGGCAGAGCCACATGCCATCCAGGAAGTGCCAGAATATGGCGCTGACGTCGATGCCGGTGCGCTTGGCCGGGCCCAGCCGGAAGCGGATGGCTTGCACATCAACGTACACCAGGGCGGCGACTGCAACGATGACGTGGGCCGCATGCGTGGCTGTCAGCACATAAAAGAACGAAGTGCTGGGGCCGGATGCGATGTAGATCCCGCGGGCGCGTAGTTCGTTCCAGGCCACTGCTTGCCCAATCAGAAACAGCACTCCCAACGCAGTTGCGCCAGTCCACCAGCCGTTGAAGGCGGTGCGATTTTTGTGCCGGAGCTGGCGGCGGGCCATTTCGACGAACCAGCTTGAGGCCACCAGCAACACGGTATTGGCCCACAGAATATGCGGTTTGGGAGTGGACACCCAATCGGTGCCGCTACTGCGGCGCGCCATAAACGCGCCTACTAATGCAAGAAAAACAATCGAGCTCGAAACGAGCAGAAGGTAGATACCGAACAGAGAGACGCGCCGCGAGATACCAGGGGGACCGGTGAAATCCTCGTCAGATTCCCAGCCCGAATCGAACGAAGACTGAGGATTCCTTACGATACCGGCGGAAGCGGGAGCCCCGCTTTACCCAGAGAACGCTGCAACATGCCGATGGCATGCAACTCGGGAACGTTGCGGCTGATCGAAACTTCGGAAATCAGCATGTGCCGCGCGCGGTCAAGCATCTTTTTTTCCCGAAAAGAAAGCGACTTTTCCAACTGGAGCTGGACCAGCCCCTTGAAGACTTCCGCTACTTTGAGCAGATTACCGCTCAACATTTTTTCGGAATTCTCCTTGAAGCGCGCTTTCCAGTCGGAGTTTGTACTACAAGAGCCGGTGGCGAGGTAAGAAAGGACGCGAGAGACTTCGCGATCCTTTGTAACGCGCCGCAGGCCAATGTTGGCTGCATTGGAGAAAGGCACCATTACGGTAACGCTATTGGAGCCAAAACGCAGCAAATAAAATTTCTCGTAAGCGGAGCCGAATGAACGGCTGCTGATATTCTCGATGGTCCCAACACCCTGGTTGGGATAAACCACCTTGTCGCCAATTTGGAAGGTCATACGGGGTCCCCCACTAACCACCGCGATCAAGTTACTAAATTGTCTTTCGCGTGAACGACTCTTGAATGGTACGCTTCCGAACGGCGTCTGTCAAGGGGTTAGTTCGCCGAAAACGGCCATTTGGCTGGGGTTTTGGCATTTTACTGAACATACATATAGGCTTGTTCCAGGACTTCTCGAGCTCGTACCGGCACCATTCCCCGAAAGTGTACACCTGTTCAAAGTGGTGTGGATAAAGCCATCGGTCCAGCTTGTTCCGATGCCAACAAAATACGGGCCTGATTGGTCAGCCGCGCGGAGCCGTGGAAGAGTGGCGCTCCGACAGCAGGAGGCGGCGGAGGCTTCGCAAGTCATTGAGAATCCTACGGCTTGCAGTAATGTGAAGCTTTAGCTTATCCAGGTTGTGTGAAACCAGTAAAAGGGCCTGCTTCTTACGTTCGCTGCCTTCCTGGGAGGCGTTCCGAATCTCTTCGTCGATTTCCCGCCGGGCCTCTTCAAGCGCCTCGGCGAGCAAGGCCACATACTCGTGGGATCCTTCGATATGGTCGAAGGGTGTTTCCTGTTGATATGACAACTTATATTTATTCTTGCATGAAGCCGCGCTTTCCATTGGCGAATTTGTATAGCCGGAATCCGCCGAAATTTTCAAAGCGATAGACGATTTGCCAGACTAGGAAATGTGCCTGCCCCGGCGCGCATGCGCGCTTATGAAATTCTGCGAAAAACCGAAGCGGGCGGCTATGCTTCGGACCTGCTGCGCGCGGCGCCACTCGATCCACGCGATGCCGGGTTGGCTTCACAAATCGTTTTCGGGGTTCTGCGATTTCGGGCGCGACTGGATTTTCTGATGGAGCACTACGCCGGGAGCGGACGGATTCGATCTCAGAGGCTCGATCCGGAAGTGCGCACGGCCCTGCAGATGGGCATTTTTCAGTTGCGCTATCTGGAGCGCATTCCGGCGCACGCCGCGGTAGCCGATAGCGTGGAGTTGGTAAAGCGGGCGGGTAAGCGTTCGGCGGCGGGGTTGGTGAACGCGGTGCTTCGCAAAGTGGACCGCGATCCCGTGGTGTGGCCAAACCGTGAAGTGGACCTCTCGTGCCCGGAGTGGCTGCTGGAGCGGTGGGAGCGCCGCTACGGCACCGAAACTGCGGGACGGATCGGTCGCGCGGCGCTGGTGGAACCCGAGACTTTCGTGCGCTCTACACCCGCAGGGCCACGCATTCAGGATATTGGGGCACAATCCATCGTGCCGCTGCTTGGATTGGAGCGGGGCATGAGCCTGCTCGATTTGTGCGCGGCTCCGGGTAATAAGACGGCGCAGGCGCTGGAAGTGGGAGCGCGTATAGTGGCCTGCGACGTGCACTTTCACCGCCTCAGACAAATGCGCGGCTTTCTGCAATTAACTCCGGGGGTCTCGCTGGTAGTGACCGACGGCACACACAACCTGCCGTTTCGCGCACGTTTTGACCGGATTCTTGTGGATGCGCCGTGCTCCGGCACCGGGACATTGGGCCGCAACCCGGAAATCAAATGGCGCTTGCGCCAGGAGGATCTGAGAGATCTGCAGTGCCGCCAGACGGCGCTGGTGGCGCATGCGCTCGAAGCGCTGGCGCCTGGAGGCCGCCTGGTTTACGCCACGTGTTCGCTCGAGCCGGAGGAGAACGAAGAAGTGGTTGCCGCGGTACTAAGCCGGGAAAGCAGGCTGACAGTCAAGTCCACGCTACATCGTGTCCCGGGAGTCCATCCGGGGGATGGGTTTTTTGCTGCCGTGCTAGAATCGGAGATACCTGAAAATGGCTGAAATCCTTCCTTCCCTTCTTTCGGCGGATTTTGCTCACTTGGGGGAAGAGATCGCCCGCGTGGAGCGGGGCGGCGCGAGGATGCTGCATCTGGACGTGATGGACGGCCATTTTGTCGATAACCTGACTATCGGGCCACCCGTGGTGGAGAGCCTCCGCAAAGTCACGCGGTCGTATTTCGATTGCCATTTAATGATTGAGAATCCGGAGCGCTATGTTCCGGCATTTGCGCAGGCGGGAACCAATGCGATATCGGTACATCTCGAAGCGTGCCGTCATCTGGATCACGTGCTGCGGCTGATTCGCAGTGAAGGCCTGAAGGCGGGAGTGGTGCTGAACCCGGCGACACCGGTTTCGCTGCTCGAAAACGTATTAGAATTGGCGGATTACGTGCTGTTGATGAGCGTCAATCCCGGAGCGGGCGGACAGGACTTTATTCCTTACGTGCTGGATAAAGTCCGCGAGCTTGGAGAGATGCGGCACGAGAAGAAGCTGGCGCTCGCGATCGAAATCGATGGCGGTGTGCACCGGGATAATCTGGCGGAAGTGGTGCGCGCAGGCTGTGATTGGATTGTCACAGGGTCGGCTATTTTTCACAGTGCTGATCCGGAAGCCACCGTGCGGGAGATGCGAGAAATCGCGGACAGCGCATTGGTTGTTCGCGTGTAGGCCTTGTCATCCTGTGGATCTCGGCTGGTTGGAAAAGACAGTTTGGGTGAATTCATGCGGCTTCGTAATTTAATCGAATATACGGTGGGAGTGTCCTTGGTGGCAATCCTGCTGGCCTCGTGCGGGTTGAAACGGCACCCGTATGAGAACCCCATCACTAAGGACACTCAACAGCCGGACAAGGTTCTGTTTGATAAGGCTGTGAATGACTTGGAGCATGCGCGCTATGAAGTCGCGCGGCTGACGCTGCAAACGCTGATCAATACTTACGACACCAGCGAATATCTGGCGAAAGCAAAACTCGCGATCGCCGATAGCTGGTTCCGGGAAGGCGGCGCCCACGGATTGGCGCAGGCGGAGGCGGAGTACAAAGACTTCATTCTTTTCTATCCGCAGATGGAAGAGTCCGCCGAAGCCCAGGAAAAAATATGCGACATTCACTACAAGCAGATGGAGAAGCCGGATCGCGACACGAATGAGGGCTTGCGGGCGTCGCAGGAGTGCAAAGACCTGTTAGTGAAATTCCCGAACAGCAAGTTTGTGCCGGAGACGCAGCAGAAGCTGCGGGAGATCCAGGAGGTTCTCGCCGAGAACGAATTCGAGGTAGGGATGTTCTACCACAGCCGGGGCAGCTTTCCGGCAGCGGCTGGCCGTCTACAGGCGGTGTCCGACCAATATCCCTTGTTCAGCCAAAACGACGAGGCCCTTTGGAACTTGGCCGACGCCTATCACCGCATGGGTGACCGGTTTGAGAATCAGGAAGCGGCAGCGTATGCCAAGATCGTGAAAGACTATCCGCTCAGCGTTCACGCGGACGACGCCAAGGCCAAGCTCCAAGCCATGGACCGGCCTGTGCCGGAGGCCGATCCGACGGCGCTGGCGCGCGAGCAGTACGATCAAGAGAACCTGAAAAAGAAAGGCCTTCCCGCTAAGTTGTTCGGCCCGTTCAGTACGCATCCGGACGTCCGCATGGCGGCCAAGAGCGGCGCGCCGAATATGGAGACGTTCCAGCCGGCTATTCCGGTGAGCGTGCCGAAGACCGCCGGCGAAGGCTCTACCGCCCCTGGCACGAGCACGGTGGGTGCTGAAGTTTCCGCGGCTGTGGTGAACAATACCAATGCACTCGACCAGGGCAAAGATGCGCGCGCGATTCCTCCGGCGCAGAATGCGACGCAAACCACGCAGCAGGCTGGAACCACTGGAACCGGCGCAACTACGCAAACCGCAGCCGCGCAGCCGCAACCTTTGCCCACCAACCATCCGGTGAAGCTAAGGAAGCAGAAGAAGAACAAGAAGAATCAACCGGCAGCCAACACGTCCGCGCCAGCCACTTCGACGCCGGCGGCTTCAACACCGGCCGCAACGACACCAGCCACTCCGGGCACGCAGCCGCAACCATGAGCCGTATCCTTCTGGTGGATGACAGTCCGCACGCCCAGCGCATCGGCGAACGGATTCTGGCCGAGGAAGGCTTCGAAGTAGTTACGGTGAGTACGGGCGACTCCGCTTTGATTCGCCTGGACGACGTAGATCCCGATGTGGTGGTAGCCGATACGGTAATGCCCGGGCGAAACGGGTATGACATCTGCCACTACTTGAAATTAAGCCCGCGTCACCGGCACGTGCGCGTGATTTTAACTGCCGGGGTTTTGGACGCGCTGGATGAGGAAGAGCTGCGGCGCGTCGGGGCCGATGGAACCTTACGCAAGCCCTTTGAAGCCAGCGTATTGGTAGCGGCAGTGAAACCTTTGGTTGAAGCGGTGGCAGCGGCCCGCGCTGAAAAAGGCACAGCGTTTCCGCGCGGGCCGCTGCCCGAACTGCCGCCTTTTCCCAAGGCCGATGCGCCGATTCTGGCTGTACTGGATGCAGAGCAGGTGCGGGCGGCAGTAACCATTGCGCTCGATGCGGCCATGGGCAATATGGTGGATGAGATTACGCGGAGAGTATTGGTTGCGCTGACAGCCAAACGGTCGGCTGCCCAGGTAACCGAGACTGCGGCCGAGGCCGCTCCGGTCACGGAGGCTCCGAAAGAGGCGGAAACTCCGCCGCCCCCTCGCACTGCGATAGCTGCTAGCCAGGTTCGAGACACGGAAAGCGTGCGCCGCGTCAATCCGGCTCGCGTCCGATCCGGTTCCATTCTGGGCCTGGATGTTGCCCCGCCCGATACCGAAACCAGCGAAACTCCTCACAACCGCTGATAGAATTTTCCTCAGAATGATATGCCCGATAATTCCTTTGACGTAGTTTCCAAGATCGAGCTGCCGGAAGTGGCGAATGCTATTCAACAGTCGCTGAAGGAAATCCACCAGCGTTTTGATTTGAAGGATTCCCATTCCAATATCGAGTTCAATGAGAAAGAAAATAAGATCACGCTGACTAGCAAGGACGAATTCAAGCTGAAAGCAGTGATCGAGATTTTCGAATCCAAGCTGGTGAAGCGCAAGGTGCCGCTAAAGGGTTTGTCCTATGGCCCGGTGGCGCCTGCGGCAAGCGCGACGGTGCGGCAGGAAGTTTCTCTGCAGCAGGGAATCTCCACTGAGAAGGCGCGGGAAATCGTAAAGAAGATCAAGGACAGCAAGCTGAAGGCGCAGTCTTCGATCCAGGGCGATTTCGTGCGCGTTACGAGCCGCGACCGCGACATTCTGCAAGCGGTGATCAAGCTGTTGCGGGATACCGATTTCGGCATCGATATGCAATTCATCAATTACCGGACGTTCTGAACTGTGGCGCGCCGAATCGAGAACCATTTTCTTCCCGGTCCCGCCGGGCGGTTGGAGGCACTGCTCGAAGAGCCGGAGGAGGGCGAGCCGCGGCTGGCGGCGGTGGTGTGCCATCCGCATCCGCTGTACGGGGGCACGATGCATAACAAAGTAGTGTTTCGTATCACGCGCGGATTGCGGCGGGCGGGCCTGGTTGTGCTGCGTTTCAATTTTCGCGGCGTGGGCAGGAGCGAGGGCGTGCATGCGCATTTGGTAGGGGAAGTGGAAGACGCACGCAGCGCGCTCCAGTGGCTGCGCGGACGGTACCCGAAGATCGGATTTGCGCTGGCGGGGTTTTCCTTCGGCGCGCGTGTGATTACGCAATTGGGCTGCGCGTTGGGCGACGTTACTTTTGTAATGGCGGCGGGCCTGCCGGCCGGCTCGATGAGTGGTTTCGAATATCTCGAGACATGCCGCGTGCCAAAAGTCTTCATCCAGAGTACGCACGACCAATTCGGTCCGCGGCCCGCGATGGAAGCGGCCTACGCGGGGTTCGCGGAGCCGAAGCGGCTCATCTGGGTGGAAGCGCCGGACCACTTCTTCGCTGGGGCTTTGGACGAATTGGAAGAGAATGTCCGGGAAGCGGCGGCTTCGATTACTGCAACTTCAGAGTCTCTACCTTAATGGTGTCGCCGTTCACAATGCCGGTAACTTCGGCCTCGAAATCATCGAGTTTCTTGGACGCTTTGATCGCCTCGAGGGCTTTGCGGTTGCCGGCGGCATCAAAGGACAGAAACTTCTGGTCCCAGGTGAAGATGCCGTAGCCGCTCTTCTGGCAGGCGGGCATGAGCGCGCATTCCCGGGTGTGTGCTTCGGCGACGATCATCCCTCCTTCGATTCCCGTTGGCAGCAACCGCACCTCAGCTTTGGACGAGCAGGCCTTATCCATGATCACGCCTTTGACGGTAGAAGGTCCGGAAGCGGCCACTGCCAAGCCGGGCAGCAGGCCAAGAAAACAGAGATTGCACAAGAATCCCTTCATGGGGTATCTCTCCATGTTTTTGGATTGAGGAGAGCCATTTGCAGTGGCCCTTCCACAATGATTTTACGGCAAGAGCGGCTGAAGGGAAAATCCGCCGCGAAATCATGCTACATTCGGGGGATTGGCGGCTTTAGCTCAACCCGTAGCACGCAGCGAATCCGGCTGGATTATTGGGCGCCGGATCGATTTATCTCTGGTGATCGGCAGCGGCTTGGCGGGCTACGTTTATCTGGCGCTGTACGCTGCGTTTCACCTTCCCGCCTCATTTCTGTGGTGGTTCTGGTCGCTGGGTTTCGACGGAACGCATATATTCGGCACTGCCTCGCGTACGTTCTTCGATCGCGAAGCCCGCGGCAGGCACAGCGTTCTGCTGTTCGGGAGCCTGCTGTTCTTCTTCTCGCTTGGTCCGGTGATGGTGCTGGCCGGGGGCAAGGGGTACCTGGCGTTATTAATCGGCGTGTGGGCGTACTATCACGTGGTGCGGCAGCACTATGGGTTTATGGTGCTGTACAAGGTAAAGAACCGCGATCTGCGCCCGATTGACAACACGTTGGACCGGATTTTCCTGGGCGTGATGATGGTGTTCCCGCCCTTTTGGCGCTTCTTTATTCTCCACCCCAACGAGCTGGGTTTGCCGTTTTCACTGGCACGCTACGAGACCGGCGCGTGGGTTGTGGTAGGAGTGACTTTGGCGGTGTATGTGGCCCGGCAGATCGTACGGCTGGCAGCGGGCGAACCGGTAGACCGCCCGAAGTATCTGTTACTGGCGGCCGTAATTCCGCTGCACTGGCTCACGTTTGCGCTGGTGAGCTGGCAGGCCGCGACTCCGATTGTGACGATCGTGCACAACTTGCAGTATCACGCCATCATCTGGTTCCATAACCGCAACCGTTACCGAGACGCGGAGAGCGCTTCGCGCAATGGCCTGATTCCGAGCGCGGTGAGCAAGCACCTGTTGGCATATGCGGTGATTGGGCTGGTGTTCAGCGCAGCTTACCGCATTCCGGGGGCGCATCTGCAAACCGTTTCCGACCTCGCATTCGGCTTCTTCTGTGGATTCGGGATGACCCACTATTATCTGGACAGCCGCATCTGGCGGGTGCGCCACGACCCCGGCCTGCGGGAAGCGCTGCAGCTCGCGTAAACCGTCGTTTTCTCTTTAAAGGATATTATTATCTGATTTCTGCCTTGCGGATGCCTAGGGACGTTTCATGGCGTCCCGGACGGCTGCCGGCCTGGGTAGCAGCCCAAGCCGGCAAATCCAATCCGTTTGGGCAGAGGAGGCAAGATGACCTTAACGATCATCTTGACTGTTTCTGCCGTGGTGCTCACGGTAACAGTCACCTTCCGGTTCCAAAAGAAGCGGAAGCACTGAAAGGAAACAGATGCAAAGCCGCGGCTGGGAAACCAGCCGCAGTTCCTTCTTAACTACTATAGCCTTTCGTTTTCTGCGAATCAATGATCGCTTAAAGGATGTTATTATCTGATTTCTGTCTGGCGGGTGCCAGGGACGTTTCATGGCGTCCCGGACGGCTGCCGGCCTGGTTGCGACCCAGACCGGCAAATCCAATCCGTTTGGGCAGAGGAGGCAAGATGACCTTCAAAATCATCTTGACTGTTTCTGCCGTGTCGCGCACGGTAACAGTCACCTTCCGGTTCCAAAAGAAGCGGAAGAACTGAAAAGAAACGGCTCCAAGCCGCGGCTGGGAAACTGGCCGCGATTCCTTCTTAACTACTATAGCCTTTCGTTTTCTACGAATCAATGGCC
>JASIAM010000257.1 GCA_030041985.1 Bryobacteraceae bacterium
GTCAGCATGGTCATGTTGGCGCACGCCTTCCTGACCCTGGAAAGTCTCCGCACCAAAAAAAACTTCTGGGTGGACCCTGCCACAGATGCGTCGTGAGATCCAGTATGTGCTCTTCACTTGGACAGGTTTCTGCGCATATTGCGGGTGCCCCGCGGGCCGCGCCAGCATTCCATAGCACTTAACGTTGTAATACTAGGCTAGTATAGTGAGATTTCACCTCAGACCGGCCCATGATCACCACGAATGCACAGAGGAGAGAGAGGTCGCGGAGCAGAGCCTTCGAACTCTCTGTGTCTCCGCGTCTCTGTGGTGGAAACTTGACTCATTCGCATCCACTTTGGCGTCTCAAATATTCTAGATTCTGTTACCCTGCCCAGCCCGAAATGGCGCAGTGTTATGCTTGGAACGATTCATGACCCGGAAGATCCTGCTTCTAACGGGAGATGGGGGTGACAGCTTTGAAACGCTGTACGGCTACCAGCGTTTTCTGGAAGCCCGATGGGAGCCGGTCATCGCTGCGCCCTCCCGGCGGAGGCTCAATCTCCTGCTCCACGATCGCGAACCCGGCTGGTCCACGTATATCGAGCGGCCCGGGCTCGGGCTGGATGCCGACGTCGCTATCACTGCCGTCGCCGCCAAGGAATTCGCCGCCTTGCTGATCCCTGGCGGACGCGCCCCCGAATACCTGCGCAACGACGCGAGCGTGCTGTCCCTTCTGCGGGAGTTCGCCAAGCAGGATAAATGCATCTGCGCGGTTGGCCATGGAGTGCAGTTACTGACCGCCGCCGGTTTGACTAACGGCCGCACGCTCACGGGCCATGAACACGTGCAAATCGAAGTCGAGCGCGGCGGCGGTAAGTATGTCTACAAGCCCGCAGTCCGCGATGGCAACCTCATCACCGCGCAAACCTGGCGCTCGCACCCAGAGTTCTACCGCGAAATCTTCGCTTGCCTGGGGGAAAAAGTGCGCGCGGCCGAGTCATAATGGCTCTCCATCCGCGAAAATAGGAATGAAAGCCCTTCTTAAATGAAAGCTCCTTTTGCTATCAAGCGCCGCGCTATGCGCAATTCTACGTTCTCATTCCTGCTCGCAGCAGTCGTCGCCGGATGTTCCGGGAAGCCCCAGGCTACCACGGACACTGCAACCGCGAATGCCGCTGTCAAGACCACCAACCAGGCGGAAGCCCACCGCCATTTGGCCGATAATGATCTGCCCGGCATGCCTCCGGTGCTCGATCCGAATGATATTTACGCTGCGGACCGCCCCAATGAATTAAGCCCCGTTGTACGAGGATTCGTGTCCCGCGTGTACGTACCCAATACCGTGAGCAACACGGTAGATGTCATTGACCCCACCACTTACAAAGTAATTGATCAATTTCCCGTGGGACGGCTGCCCCAGCACGTCACGCCTTCCTGGGACCTGAAGACTCTCTGGGTACTCAACGATCGGGGCAATAGCCTCACGCGCATTGACCCCAAAACCGGGCACAAACTCGACATAATCCCTGTGCTCGACCCCTACAACATGTACTACACGCCCGACGGCAAATACGCCATCGTCGTAGCCGAGCAGCGCGAGCGGCTCGAATTCTACGATGCCGAAACGATGAAGCTCAAACACCAGCTCTGGGTGAATTGCAAAGGCGTGGACCACATGGATTTTTCGGCAGATGGCCGCTACCTGATTGCCAGTTGTGAATTCGGCCACGCGGTCATTAAAGTGGATGTCGCCCGGCAGGAACTCCTCGGCCGCCTGCCTCTCAGTCCGGGCGCGATGCCGCAGGATGTAAAAACATCACCCGATGGCTCGGTATTTTACATAGCTGATATGGATGCCAATGGCGTGCACCTGATTGATGGCGATGCCTTCCGGAAAATCGGCTTCGTTCCTACCGGCAAAGGCGCGCATGGCCTTTATGTAAGCCGCGATTCGCGCGTGCTGTATGTCTCGAACCGCGGCGAAGGAAGCATCTCTCTGATCGACCTGGCAACCCGCAAGGCCGTTCACAAATGGCAACTTCCCGGCGGAGGCAGTCCCGATATGGGTGGTGTCTCCGCGGATGGCAAAGTGCTGTGGCTCTCCGGACGCTACAACGCCGAAGTCTATGCCATCGATACTACCGATGGCCATTTGATCGCGCGCATACCTGTGGGACGCGGTCCCCATGGCCTGTGCGTGTATCCGCAGCCCGGCCGCTATTCGCTCGGCCACACCGGCGTATTCCGGTAAGGGCCGGCCTCCCTCACGGCCTTTGACAGGATAGGCATCCAACTCGCGGCCGTAAGGGAGTGCTTGTGTGCCTGCTTACTTCGACGTAGAATTCTTCGTCGCCGAATTGCTCTTCTTCTGCTTTTTCACCTTCTTGTTTTTCTTGGTAGGTGTATTGCTTGTGGTGGTACTGGACTGCTGGCCGGCGAACGTCAGCGGCGCCAGGGACGCTGCCAAACCGATTGCCAAACCGAGTGCGAGTAATGTCTTTTTCATGGGTTCCTTTTCTCCCTGTCAGCGGGCGTCGTTTGCCCGCTCACAGTTTCATGATGCGGCCCGGCGGCGGAAATCTCGATAGCCTGCGCAGGCTAATCCGGGCACCCAATTAAAGGGGAAGAAGATGAAGCTTCCTTTAACTGAAAACTGATCACTGAAAACTGATCACTCTTTTAGCCTCTTTAGGGGATATGGCACGCGCAACGCCCGGGCGATACTAAGAGCGGCTCATGTTACCGGATAAAATCACGCCCCGGAACATCTTCGGCGTCCTGATCGGCGGGTTCACTCTGGTGATTCTGCTGCTCGTCACGGCGTCGGTAGTCGGTGTGCGCGGTATTCAGTCGATTCAGCATAATGCCGCCGATCTGCTGCGCGAGCAGGCGCTCAGCAACCGCCTGATCGACGAGTTGCAGCATCAGGAGCGCAGCGTAAGCGAAGTGTTCTCGGTGCTCGCGCGCGACCCCGAGTCAGTCGACTACGAAGGCATCATGAGCCAGCTCGATGAGGCCGACCGGGACATCAATCGCATCTCCGCCGAAGGGGCCTCCACGCCAGAGCGTGCCATGTGGGAGAGCTTGCAGCGCGCATCTCTCGCCTTCTCCGCCGAAGCGCGGCAACTGTTGAACGATGAAGCCACAGAGACCTATGCCACGATCGACCTCTTTCGCGACCACGAGGCATTCGTCTCTGTAGTGGCGCGGCTGCTGGGCATCGAGTACAAAAAAGTGAGCGAGGCGCAAACGCAAATCGATTCGCGCTCCTCCCACCTGCTCGACACGTCCATCATCTTCGCTACGGCCAGCCTCCTGCTCGGCCTGGCTTTTGCCATCGCCACCGTGCGCATCGTTTCTTTCCTGACTCACAAAATGGAGTGGCAAACCGCCGAGCTGGGCCGCGTGTCGTGGCACATGCTCGAAAACCAGGAAGCCACCGCGCGCCGCTTCTCGCACGAGCTACACGACGAACTGGGCCAGTCACTCACTGCTATCAAAACCAACTTGACGGCGCTCGGATCCGCGGGCCGGGCCGCTCCCGAACGTCTCGCCGACTGCCTGCGGCTGGTGGATGACGCTATCGGCAACGTGCGCCAGATGTCGCAATTGCTCCGCCCCACTATCCTCGACGATTTCGGACTGGAGGCCGGCCTGCGCTGGCTGGCGGAAGGATTTCAAGCGCGCACCAACATCACCGTGAACCTGGAATCCCACTACTCCGGGCGCCTCCCCGATGAGACGGAAACGCACCTATTCCGCATCGCGCAGGAGGCCCTCACCAACGTGGCCCGCCATGCCGGCGCCAAACACGTTGCTATTCGCCTGGAACCCCGCAATCAGGAAATCTGCCTCTCCATTGAAGACGATGGGCGCGGACTGCCGCCGGCGTCCACCAACGGCGCCCAGTCACGATCCGGCCTGGGAATGATCGGCATGCGCGCCCGCGCCCGCAGCGCTGGCGGCGATCTTACGGTCCGTTCCCGCCCAGGTGGCGGCGTCCGCATCGAAGTGCATGCCCCAATCCTTGAGGCACAGTCCCTGGCTCCCGATCCCCGATAATCAAATCAGTGTCCCGCATTCGCATCCTTCTGGCTGACGACCATGCCGTTGTCCGGCAGGGGTTCAAAATGATCCTGGATGCGCAGCCCGACATGCAGATCGTCGGAGAAGCCGGGAACGGGCGCGAGGCGGTGGAGCTGATCGAGAAACTCAAGCCCGATGTGGTCGTCATGGATGTCGCCATGCCGGAGTTGAATGGCATCGAAGCCACGCGCCGCGTGGCGAGCTCAGTCCCCCACGCCCGCGTGGTCGCCCTCAGTATGCATAAGGACTCGGTTTATGTGCGCGAAGTGCTGCGCGCCGGCGCGCGCGGTTATCTGCTCAAGGATTCCGGCGCGGGCGACCTCGTCTCCGCGGTTCGTGCCGTGGCCCGCGGCGAAGGCTATCTCAGCCCCGCAGTCTCCGACGCGGTCCTTGACGATTACCGCCGCCACGTTACCAACCCGATCGACCTGTTGACCAGCCGCGAGCGCGAGGTCCTGCAGATGCTCGCCGAAGGCAAGACCAACAAGGAAATCGCCACCGTTCTCAATCTAAGCGTTTACACGGTGGACGCCCACCGCGGCCGCATCATGGAGAAGCTGAATTTGCATAGCATCAACGAACTGGTGCGGTTCGCCGTGCGCAACGGGTTGATCGACTAGCATCCCGTGGGCGGGCCTCAAAAGGCCAACAGGGCGTTGCGGACGGCATCGATGAGCGCGTGGGGAAATACGGTAACGAGCAAGTTGCCGCTGCGCCTCCAGTAGAGCGACAAAGGCACGCCGACCAGACAATGGAAAACCAGCAACTCCGCCAGGATAACGGCGAGCGGCTCCCGCCCAATGGAGATGGGGAGATGCCACAGGCCCCACAGGGCGGATACGAAGAGTGCGGAAAGGAATCCGCGGGATTCGTTTTTGTGGTGTACGTGCGTGTCGAAAGCTCCGCGGAAAGAGACCTCTTCCACGATCATGTAGGCCGGAACGAGAATCAGGAAATTACCCGCGCCGGTGACCAGCCGCCCGCGCAGGCTCAAATGCGAAAATCCCGCGGCGAAAGCAGTTCCGATCATGATCAGCACTCCGATGCCGCCGGCAAATGCCAGGCAGAGAAGCAGCGGCCGAAGGTCACTGCGGCGGAAATTGCGCAGACACCAGGCGGCCGCGAAGGCGCCTGCGAGCACAGCGAGGTCGTAGAGTTTCAGCGTGATCGTGCCGGGCTGATGGAGATCGAGTAGTAATTTGTAGCCAGGCACCGCCAGAAGAAGCAAGGCGAGGAGCCAGTCTTTCGCTTCCAGATGGAAGCGGGGAGCACCGCGCAACCATAGCCCACGCAAAGGCTCGCGGCGCACGAAGCACTGAAAGGCGGCGGTAATGGGGATGCCGATCAGAAGATATGCGGGTACGCTCAGATGCAGACTCAGGCCGAGAGCGATCCAAAGGCCAACGCAGAGAGTGATCTCGAGAAAACGTTTTGGCCGCGGTTCCATTTTGGCCTACCTGGAGCACGAATCTAAGCGGCAATAGCGCATGACGGAGAGCATCCACCTCATTTGAGATACACACCGATCATGCCGCGGGCTTCCCAGTCCGCCGCCGAACGCCAGGGCACGCCGCCGGCCTGAGGTTTGTAGAAGCAGATGTTCTCCTCTCCGTAGCGCTCTTTGAGCGCGGCGATCCACTCAGCATCGCTCAAGTCGGTGAGGTCCAGGGGCGGATAGCGCACGTTACCCAGCCATTGCACGCGTGGGCCTACTGTTCTTTGAACTGGCTCAACTCGGGAATATCCTTGGCGGCACGCGACGCGGGGAGTGTTTTTATGTATGCGTAGACGTCAGCCAGTTGGCTATCAGAGAGGACTTTGGTGGAATACGAGGGCATCTGGCGCGTGCGGGGATTGCGGATGTAGCTGGTGAAGCCGGACTGCGTCATGCGCATAGGAACGAGGCGCGCGCCGGGGCCGTTTTGGCCGGAAAACCCGTGGCAACCGTAGCAGGTGTACTTCATGAAGACATCTTTACCGGCGGTAGCATTGCCGGTGACATCGCTGGAACTCTGCGCAGACAAGACGCCGGCTGCGAAGACGCCAGCAGCCGCCCATAGCAAAACGCGAGAGAGAGGCTGGTACATGCTGGACTCATCGTATGCCTGGGGCTGGGGGGTGTCAAGTTGGGAAGGAGTTGTCAGTTGTCAGTTCTCAGTTCTCAGTTCTCAGTTCTCAGTTCTCAGTTTTCAGCAGCCTCTCCCTCACGGTCGCGGCTCAGTTGCCGACCGCTTTCACCGTTTACTCCATCCCGAACACCAGCAGCGCGCGGCCGGCGGTCAGTGCTATGTACTGCTTTCCTTCGAACTGGTAGCTGATCGGATTGCCTTGCACCGGTGCTCCCGCCTGAAAATCCCAGAGCGGTTTACCCGAGGTGGCATCCAACGCGAAAATGTTGCCTTCATTGGCGCCGCCGAAGACCAGGCCTCCGGCTGTGGATAACACGCCGGCCCAGGGTGGGGAGTGCAGCGGGAATTCCCACTTCTTTTCGGCGGTCGAGGGATCGAGCGCTTCGATGGCGCCGGAAGGCTCCACTCCGGGGAGGCCGTGAATGCCGCCTGCCGTGTAGATGTTGCCCACTGTGTACTGCGCGGTGGCGCGATAGAACGTGGTCCCCTCTTCGCGCATGGCTACATACATCAGGTGCGTGTCGGGGCTGTAGGACTGGCTGAACCAGTTGGTCCCCCCGTGGACTCCGGGGTACGCGACCAAGCCCTCGGGTTTGGGGTCCATATCGGGCATCAGTACGGGACGCCCATGGTCATCGAGTTCCTTGGCCCAGGTCTCCTTTGCGAACGGTTTGCCGGTTAGAAATTCGCCGCTTTGCCGGTCGAGCACATAGAGGAAACCGTTGCGATTGGCGACAACCACCAGCTTCCGCGGGGAGCCACGAAAATTGGCGTCTATCAGGATGGGGGTTTGGGTGGAGTCCCAATCGTGGGTGTCGTGGGGGGTGAACTGGAAATGCCATTTCAGCTTACCGGTGGCTGCATCGAGGGCCACGACCGAATCGGCGTAGAGATCATCGCCGCGGCGTACGTCGCCATCGTAATCAGGGCCGGGATTTCCGGTGCCCCAATAGATGAGGTGTAGGGTGGGATCGTAAACACCAGTGACCCAGGTGGTGGCGGAGCCCTGTTTCCACGAATCACCCGCCCAGGTTTCATGACCGGCCTCGCCCGGGCCGGGCACGGTCCAGAAACGCCAGGCACGCTTCCCGGTTTTGGCGTCATAGGCATCGAGAAAGCCGCGCACGCCATATTCGCCGCCGGCCATACCCACAATGATCTTGTCGTCGAGAGCCAGCGGGGCCACGGTAATTGAATATCCGGTCTTGTAGTCGGCCACTACGGTATCCCAAAGCAGGTGACCGGTCTTGGCATCGAGCGCGAGCAGATGGGCATCGAGCGTGGCCAGATACAGAGTGTTATTCAGAATCGCCAACCCGCGGTTCACCTGCCCACAGCAGGCGCGCACATCGCTCGGTACGATACGGCGGAACATCCATAGGGGCCGGCCGGTTCGCAGGTCGAGCGCGGCGGCGTGGCTGGGCGGCTCGGAAATGTACATCACGCCATCGGCCACCAGCGGCGTGGTTTCAAACTGGTTCAGATCATTGGTTTGATAGATCCAGGCCAGTTTGAGCCGGGATACGTTGGTCCGATCAATTTGTTTCAGCGCCGAATAGCGGTATCCCTGATAGTTTCCCGAGTAAGTCAGCCAACTTCCCGGTTCCGAGGCCGCATTCAGAATGCGCTCGTAAGGGACCTGTGCCCACAGGGCGTGGCCGCATAACATGGTGGCGCACGCGCAGAGAATCCGGATTGGTTTCATAATGCTCCTTGGAGGGATGCCAGCCAGGCAATCACATCCTGCAGTTCCTGTGCAGAAAAAACGCCCTGGTAACTGGGCATGGGCGATTTGCCCCAATCCTTTCGCAGCTCGCGTAACTCGTCTTTGCGGAAGGAAAACAGGTGGTCCTGATCGTCGCGGATCTGAATGGTAAAGGTATCCTCGTCCACGCGTTCGCCGGTAATTTCCTTTCCATCCTGAGTGACTGCGTGCACGCGGAGATAGTTGTCGGGCATGTAAATCAGCTTGCGATACGAAGCGAAATTTTCCGGGATGTCGGCCTCGGGTTGCAGGATGGAAGTGCGCAGATAAGCGGGGCCGCGGCGCGCGCCGACGTCGGTGAGGTCCGGCCCGATGTGGCCGCCGCGGGCACCAACGGTGTGGCACTGGCCGCAATTTCCTTTGGACCAGAACAGCTTCTCGCCATTGGCGCGGTCTCCGGGAACAGCCGCACTCTGGGATTTGCCGAGGCTGCGGACGAAACGCACAAGCTGCGCGCTTTCTTCGGCGGTCATGCGGGTGGCCGGCATCTGGGTGCCGGGAATGCCAGTGGCAATGATTGCCGCCAGGGCCGCATCGTCGGGCGCGCGCGGCAATTTCCGCACCGCGAGATTAGCGCCACGGCCACCCTCCCCTTTGGGGCCGTGGCAGGGTGCGCAATGCGTCTGAAACAGCTTCTCCCCGGTTTCGGCCGCAAGCAAGGCAGAGGGCAGCAGGAGGATCCACGCAATGATCGCGCGCATAGGGGAATATTACATCAGTTGTGAGTTATCAGTCGTCAGTTATCAGCAATCAGCAATCAGCTTTCAGCTTCCAGCGGCTCCGGAGCGTGTGGCGGCGCGGGCAATGTGACGTCATGCTCGAAATGGCGTTGGAGGCCGATTACGCCCGCAAGGGCCTGCCGCTGAAAGCTGGCCTGTGACGGCGAGTCATAGGTTATTCAATCCGGCGCCGCCGGAGGCTGGGCTGAAAGCTGATTGCTGAAAGCTGATTGCTGAAAGCTGATTGCTGATAACTGACAATTATTGTGAAGAACCGTACATGAACCGGAGGGCGTATTGCCGCGTCCAATAAGAAGGGAATGAAAATGCTTAAGAAATTAGGATTGACGACACTGATTGCGGGCCTCATGCTGTTCTTCAGTCCTGCGCCTGGATTTGCTCGGGGCGGTGGTGGCCATGGCGGCGGGGGACACGCCATAGCAGGCGGAAGGGCGTTCTCGGGTGGCGGCGGGCGCAGTTTCTCCGGAGCTGGGCGAGGTTACACCGGAGGCCGCGCTTATTCCGGGGGCCGTGGTTATTACGGCGGCGGGACATACGGCCGCGGATATTACGGCGGACGTGGATATTATGGCCGCGGATACTACGGCGGCTACTATGGACCGGGTTTCGGTTTTGGTTTGGGCTGGCCCTATTATTCCTACCCGTATGCATACGGTCCGGGAACCTGCGGCTATTATGATGCCTATGGATATTGGCATCCGACGGCGTGCTACTCGCCTTATTACGGGTATTGAACCGCTCCCTCAACATCGCGGCCTGGAGGAGAGCGTCCCGGCTCCGATTTCCGCGTAGAATAGAAAGACTATGAAGCTGTCTGCTCTGTTGCTTGTTGCTGTGCTGCCCCTGGCAGCCGCCGCTGGTTCGATCGACAAGGCTAAGGCCTTCGGTAATCCGGCAGCGCCCATCACGATTGAGTTGTTTAGCGATTTCCAGTGCCCATCGTGCATGGCATTTCACCGGGATACGTTGCCCGCCCTCATGCACGACTACATAGTGCCTGGGAAGGTCTATTTGGTGTACAAAGAATTTCCACTTCCCATGCACAGCCATTCGCGGGAGGCGGCGGCGTATGCCTGCGCGGCAGCGCGAGTAGGCAAGTATGAGCAGGTGGCTGATGCGCTGTTTCAAAATCAGCCTACATGGGCGGCTGACGGCAAAGTCTTCCAAACGGTGTCTACTGCGTTGACTCCCGCCGAACAGAAAAAAGTTCTGGCTTTATCCAAGGATCCTTCGGTTCTAAACGAGGTGCAGGAAGATATGCAGGAAGGAGAAGCGGACCGGGTAAATGGCACGCCAACCATGGTGATTATTCGTGGCGCGAAAAGATATCCAGTCTCCGGGATGAATTACAGCTTGCTGCGCACTTTGCTGGACAGCCTGGCCAAGTAACCAATGGCCCCTCGCACGACGGTATTCCAGATCGTCCTGCTGGTGCTTCGCCTGGGCTTGGGCGCCGTGTTTGGCTTCGCCGCGTGGAGCAAGCTGCGCGACCCCTGGATGTTGTTTGCCAACTCTGTCGATCAATACCATCTGCTTCCCCAATGGGCCGTTGTTTTGGTCGCGCGCACGTTGCCGTGGTTCGAGCTGCTTTTGGCGGTGCTGCTGGTGACGGGCATTGGGAAGCGGATTACTACGGTTGCCAGTTCTGCGTTGTTGGCGCTGTTTTTCGCTCTCATGGTGCGCTCGTACGCCCGTGGGGAAGGGATCGATTGCGGCTGCTTTGGTCCTGGTGAAGCGATCTCGCCGGTTACGTTGTTGCGCGATGGCTCGCTTTTAGCCGTTTCCCTGCTGCTGGCCGGAGCCGCTTTTGTGGGCAAAAGACGGCGGCAGACGGCCCGAATCCGGAATCTGGCGTTGCCCCATGTAGCAGAGCCGCAGCCCTGATTTGGTAGTACCAGAACGTAAGATTTGTAAGTTTGGTACCAATCTGTCCTAGTTCTGTCGTTTCCGGAACAAGCGGACCCGTTTTGGCCCTTTGACCTGGGGGTAGTACGAGCTATGCTAAGTGACCAGGGGGGTGATTGGCTGGTTCCCTCTCTTCGTGGCCACCTCCCTGCGATGGTGGTGACAAATCAGTGGGTTCAAAACGGTTATCGACCGATAGGGACAAGAGGTTCCGCCTTCTCTTTGAGGAGCATCCTCAACCTATGTGGATCTTCGATCTGGAGACCCAAAAGTTCCTGGCGGTAAACAAGGCGGCGGTTTCACTTTACGGATATAAACGGACAGAATTTCGCCAACTGCGTCTGGCGGATATTTTGGGAGAGGAGGATGCACGGCGGCTGGCCAAGGAAATGAGCACATCCGGAATGCCGGCGAGCCTATGGCGGCATCGCACGAAGGCCGGGCGGCTGATCGAGGTCGAGACGGCGGTGCATGAGATCCGCTATGACGGCGGAAGGGCGGGCTTGGCGGTGCTGATGGATGTGACGGACCGGCGCCGGTTAGAAGAGCAGTTGCGGCAGGCCCAAAAGATGGAAGCGGTGGGAATGCTGGCCGGGGGAGTGGCTCATGATTTCAATAACCTTCTCACCATCATCACCGGGTATGGGCAACTGATTTTCAGCAACCTCCCGACGGACGATCCGAACCGGCATTCGGCGGAACAGATCGTCAAGGCGGGTGAGCGGGCCGCGGCCCTCACGCGGCAGCTTCTGGCCTTCAGCCGGCGGCAGGTTCTGCAGCCGAAGGTGCTCGATCTCAATATGCTGGTCAAGGCCTTAAGCACCATGCTGCAGCGCCTGATCGGTGAGGATATCGAGCTGCGATTGGTTCTCACTAATGACTTGGGGCGCGTAAACGCGGATCCCGGCCAACTCGAACAGGTGCTGATGAACCTGGTGGTGAACGCGCGCGACGCAATGCCTCAGGGCGGCACGTTGACGGTGGAGACCGCCAACGTGAACCTGGATGAAGATTACGCAAGAAGTCACCTGGCTTTGAAGGCGGGGCCGCGGGTGATGCTGGCTGTCAGCGACACTGGTTATGGGATGGACGAGAGCACGCGCGCCCGGCTTTTTGAGCCCTTTTTCACGACCAAGACGCCGGGCAAAGGCACAGGGCTGGGTTTATCGACGGTGTTTGGGATTATCAAGCAGAGCGGAGGTGGTCTGGACGTGGCTAGCGAGCCCGGGCAGGGCACCACGGTAAGGGTGTATCTCCCCAGCATCAATCAGCCAGTGGTTACCGAAGACGAGGTGGTCCACAGCGCCAGTTCTCCCGGCACCGAGACCATCCTTCTGGTGGAAGATGACGAAATGGTGCGCACGCTGGTTCGGGAAACGCTCCAACGGGAAGGTTACAAGCTGCTGGACGCTTCGGAGCCGCTCGAAGCCCGTAGGATCGCGGATAACTATAAAGGTTCCATCCAACTCCTCATCACCGACGTTGTAATGCCCAAGATTAGCGGCGGCGCTTTAGCCAAGCAGATCGTTGGGCAGCGCCCGGAAACCAAGGTGCTGTACATGTCGGGGTATACGGACACTACGATTATCAAAAGCGGGCTGGAGCAGGAGAACAGCGCCTTCCTGCAAAAACCCTTTACTCCCCATGCCCTGGCGCAAAAGGTTCGGGATGTTCTGGAAGGTGACGGGCGCACGCAGGGAGCGAGGAAGTAATAGTCGAGTGGTACCGCCTATTCCAACAGGCGCGGCTGCGTGAACAGAAAATGATCGAAATAATAGTGCATCAGCAGAACGCTGAGCACCACTACGAAGTAACTCTGGTCCGCAGCCAGAGAAGTCACGGACCGCACTAGCGCGGTCACCAGCACGAGCACTCCGGTCGCTGCCAGAAAGCACAGGTAATACGGCATCATGCTATTGCGGCGAACCAGGCTTCGCACCAGCGGATTGTCGATTTCTCCCCGTTCGAGCCGCAGGCGGTTCATCAGCCACAGCAGGAACAGATACTGAAACGAATGCCAGGTGTTGTAGCCCTGGAACAGCACGTCCAGGTTCTGGCCCAGCGGGAGGCAAAAGGAAACCACGGTGGTGATGCCAATGAGCAGCGTTTTGGGAAGACTGGCGCGGCCTTGGCGGAATTCGAGCGAAGTCTTGCCGATCCACAGCAGCAGAAATATGCCGAAAACTGCGCCCGCAACGGCGGGTAGATGAAGGCCGCGGAGCCAATCCGGATAGGGCGGAACCACTCCACCCACGCGAAACTCGCGCAGCGAAAGCTTATAGATCCCAGTGGGGTAAAGCCCCGTAAGAATTAAGCCGTAATCCACGATGCGGGACCATCGGGGGTCGCTTGCTCCGTTTCGCGCACGGTAACAATCTGATAAATAAATGATTTGGTGCAGCACGTGGAGCGAGGCCCAGGTAAAGAAGAAAGTGATGAGCAAGGTGTAGTAGTTGACGCCCAGATAAATCACTACGGCGGGGAGCAGCAAGGCCAAAAACGCGTACCGCGGGTGGCTTTTGCGGAAGCGTCCATCAAGAAACGTGTAAGTGATGGTGGAAAACAGGTGCGGCCCTCCGATCAACGCCGCTACCGTGATATTGATCAGGTCGATTACCTTGTCGGGTTTCATCCACCCGGAAACCTGAGCGGCCCAAGCCACCAGAAATGGCAGAGGCACGAGGATGGCGCTGAGGATCAACAACGGCAAGTCCCAGGAGGCTTTGTAAAGCCAGCCCTGCTGGCGCTCCGGAACCAGGGTCGGGGTAGCAGCAATTGCGGCCATACGGAGCATCATACGCCAGAAGCGGCGCACAATTCACGCTGCGTTCCGCGAGGAACGTAAGGGCCTGCCAGATAGGGAGGTGTTTTTCGCGACGACACTTGAAATCGTGACCGAAAGGACATAGCATGAGAAACGAAGGGCGGTAATTCAGATGAAACTGTCTTTTGTTTCCACGTTGCTTCTGGCGGCTGGTATCAGTGCTTTCGCACAGGACGCTCTGCCGCGAATGCTTTCGGTGGACCCGCTCAGCGGGAAAAAAGGGGATGTGATCTCGGTAACCGGGGAGAATCTCGATAAGGCGAATGTCGACAAAGTTTTCCTGACAGACGAAAAAAATGATACGCCGGTGGAAGTGACCGAACAGACTGCTACGACGATCAAGTTCAAGATTCCGGACAAGGCGGCCACGGGGGTCCGGTTGGCGATCATGATTCTGACGACCGGGAAGGACGCGAAATATATCGAGCAGCCGGTGAAGATCATGATCGAGCAGTGAAGCCAGGCTCATTGCCGGCTGAAAACGTCTCAAGGAACCACAGAGGCGCAGAGACACGGAGAAGAAGCTAAAAGGAGGCTCCGTGCTCCCTGTGCCTCCGTGCTCTGGGCATTTGGTGTTGTCGCCGGGGCCAAAACCTGAGGACACAGAGGATGCGGAGGCCACAGAGCAAAGCTTTTTGCAATTGTCCGTGCCTCTGTGACTTCGTGGTGGAAATTTGATTCATTTGTATTCTGCGGCAAGGACGCTAGCGCCGATAGGGCACGGAGAGATATTTGCGGGATTCGCGGGCTGCGTCCGCGGCGGGCGCATAGGCGATGCATCTTTTATATTCGGCCAAGGCCTCCGGGCGCCGGTGGGTCATATCGTAAATCTGGCCCAATCGCAGGTAGGCCGATGCGCCGGTGTTGAGATCTACATCGTTAGCCGCTGCGACTACCTTCTTCATATTATCGAGGGCCTGATCCAAATCGCGATACCAGAATTGAATCGTGCCTTCCTGAAAATAGATTCTTTCCCAGGGCAGGCGGTCGAGGCCCGGCGCGTGGGCGGCTTTCTCTTGGGCCAAATCTTCTACCGTGGCCAGCGCGGTTTTGCCATCTCCTCCCATGCTGTACATCTGCGATAGTTCGAGGCGCAGCAGGAAATTCCGCGGATAGCGGCGGCTGAGGTCCTCAACCAGCGGCACCGCGCGCATGGGCTGGTTTTCGCGGCGGTAGAGGGCACACAGCAGAATTTCTGCGTCGATGCGATTGAGAGTGCCGTGGAGCGCCACTTGCTCGACAGTTTCGATCCCTCTCTGCTTGTCGCCATGGATGCCCGCCAGAAATCCGACGGATCGCCAAAAGAACGGCAGGCTGCCGGCTATGTAATCGTGCAGACCCTGCACCAGGCGCGCATCGACATTGCCGGGTTCGAGATCGGTGATGCGATTGTGCGCTCGCCGCGCGGTGGTCGCATCGCTGAGAGAAGCGCGCCACGCCTTCTTCACCAGCCAGTAGTAATTCGCCCGCAGGCCGTACGCAATTCCCATGGAATAGAGCGCAGCGGTGTCGTTGGGATTTTTTTTCAGGGCGGCCTCACACAAAGTGATGGCCCGGCCAACTTCGCTCAGAAACTGCTGCTCGGTTTCCGCGCTGGGGTTAAGCTTGGGACGCCGCAGGAAGGCATTGTCGCCGGATACGAGTTCGCTCTCGAGCGCGCCATCACGGAACATCTCGCGAAACAGCAGTGTCTCAGCGATGTGATTGTGGGTATCGGCGGCATCGGGATTGCGATTGGCCGCCTGCTCGAAGATCGCGAGCGCCTGATCGTATTCGAGGTTGTAAAAATGGTCGAAGCCTCGAGCGGCCAAGTCCTCGTCAGCCAATAAATGTGGCGCGGCGCACAAGACTAATGCTCCCAGCAGCGCGCCGAAGAGCTTCACCCTTTCATCGTAACCTCTCGAGCGCCCAGCGCGCGTGTTCGCGGACACCCAGGTCTTCATGCGCGCCCAGGCGCTCCAGGGGCGCGCGGAAGCGTTGGGCGCCGCTATTGCCCATGGCAATAGCAACGTTTCGCAGGAAGCCCGCATAGCGCGAGCGGGTCACGGGGCTTGCGTGGAACATCCTGCGAAACTCGTCTTCACTAACACCTGCCAGACGTTCGAGCGGGGGCGCCAGGAACCGTGGCGCGAACTCCGGCGCGTGAGTGACCGCAGCGCGCCGGTTCCAGGGGCAGACATCCTGGCAAATATCGCAGCCGAACACATGCTGCCCACAGCCGGCGCGCTGTGCTTCGGGGATGACGCCGCGCAGTTCGATGGTGAAATAGGAGATGCACAGGCGCGCATCGACGGTGTAGCCAAGCGGTCCCGGAATGATGGCGGTTGTGGGGCAGGCGTCGATACAGCGGCGGCAAGTGCCGCAACGGTCGGGCGGCGGGTGGTCCGGCTCGATTGCGAGCGAAACCAGCAACTCACCGAGGAAGAACCACGATCCGCCCCGCTGGTTAATGAGGCACGTGTTGCGGCCGATCCAGCCGAGTCCGGCCTGGCGGGCGTAGGAGCGTTCGAGCAGCGGCGCGGTGTCTATGCAGATCTTGGATTCGTAGTCCGCGGCCGATTGCCGGCGCAGCAGATCATCCAGTTGCTCGAGGCCGCGCCGCAAAATGCCGTGGTAATCGTCGCCCCAGGCATAGCGGGAAATCCAGGCGCGTTCGGCCAGATCGAATCGCGTGGAATAGGGCCACGGGCTGTTATACAGTTGGCCGACGCAGATAATGGAGCGGGCGGAGGGGAGCAGGTTGTGCGGATCATCGCGTACTTCGGCGCGCCTGCCCGCGAGGTAACCCATCGCCCCTGGATAGCCGGCCTCGACCCACTGATGATACCAGGCGCGCTCACGCTCGGCGGCCGGTTCGGCGCGCGCCACGCCTGCCAGTTCAAAACCACACGCCAGCGCCAGTTGGCGAATTTCCGCGGCGTTCAAATCTCCAACCCCACCGAGCGCATCAGCTCGAGCGCGTTGCTTTTGCGCACTACTCCCGGACGCATGATGTAATCGAACTGAATCTGTCCATCGACGATCTGATCCTCGAAATGGACATTGGCGGCTTGCGTTCCCAGTGCATCTGCGATGTGCGCCAGCGCCAGATCGTGGGTGGTGATCAGGCCGATGGCGCCGCGCCGCACCAAGCCCGCAGCCAGCGCTTCGGCGCCTACGCGGCGATCGTGGGAATTGGTGCCATGCAGAAACTCGTCGATGAGAAACAAGACCGGCAGAGAACCGCTCGTCAAATCGACAATCTGGCGGATACGCAGGATCTCCACATAAAAGCGGGAGACGCCCCCTTCGAGCGAATCGGTCACATGAACGGAAGCGCCAATTGCCAGCGGCGAGAGCACCATGCGCCGCGCGCGCACCGGAGCGCCTGCCTGGGCCAGCACCACATTCACACCCAGGGTGCGCAGCCAGGTGCTCTTGCCCGACATGTTCGAACCGCTCACCACGAGCAAGCGCAAGTCCCGGCCCTCCCCTACACCTAGGCGCACATCGTTGCGAACTACTTTTTGGGGGTCGAGCACGGGGTGTCCGATACTTTCGGCTTCGAGCCACGGCGATTCCGAGGTGAATTCGGGAAACGGATCGCCCGGATTCTCGAAGGCGTGGCCGGCAAGCGAACTGAGCGCTTCCATTTCTCCGGTCGCCGTAAGCCAACGGCGCACGGCAGCGCCGGACTGCGTGCGCCAGCGTTCGGCGGCATAGGCAAAGTGGGGCGTCCAAAGAATGAAGACTTCCAGGCCCTGTACGAACTTGTTCTCGCGGGACTCGATGAATTCGACGATACGGCGCAACCGGGAGAGCTGGCGGGAGGCTGGTTCGCCCGCTGTGGCGAGCGATTGCCGCAATCCGGCCAGCATCGGACAGCGGAACTGCTCCCGCTCCCAGCGCACCAGCACATGCGAGAGTACGCTCAAACCACGAGCCGCAGTTTCTACGGCGGCAACCACGGTCTCCAGGCGACGGTGGAAGCGATATTGGTACGTCCCGTTCACTATGAGTGTGAGAACGAACAGATAAAGAAGGGCGCGATGCTGGGATTCGGGGAGAGCGATCACGTGGATCAGCTCGAGGAGTAATGTGATTAGCGCGGCCAGTCCGGCCACGCCGAGCACAGTCAGGAACCAGACAAGGATGTGGCCGCGAGCCGGAAGAGTGGCCTGCTGCTCGCCCCATGCGGACAAAGCGGCGGCGTCTACTCCCCTGCGGGCCTCCTCAGCCAATACGGCTAGATTCTCTCGCAGGTCGAGCATGGGAGATAACTCGGCGATCGCTTGCTGGCGCGCGCGCACGGTGTCCGGCGCGGCGGGATACAACAACCAGTTCGCCAGAGTTTCTTCCCCTACACGGGTGCGGGCTGCGCAGAGCA
>JASIAM010000258.1 GCA_030041985.1 Bryobacteraceae bacterium
GAAACTCGTGGCTGGGCAGGAAATCGATCAATTGCGCGAAGAGGGTCTGCCCACTGTTCATGACGCCACCTTTCCGGCGCCATATCAGCACAAATTACAGGCCGCGAGTTCAAATCGATTACGGCCTCTTGGCCCTCTAACCTCGGACGATTCACACGTTTACACCAGACGGGCGAATTATCAGCCGGACACTACTGTTCTCCGGTATGTTGCAAACTGTGTTCCAAAAAGATGGGTGAAGGCGTCCCTCACTTGCTGTATTGAGAGCTTGCAGTCTTTCGCGACCCGGCCGTAAGAGGTGATGAAAGCGCCGACGGGGATCTGTACGGATTGCTTGCCGTCGTACCACTGGGTAGGCCGATAGTTTGCCCGAAGCAGGAAGTAAATTGCGACCTTGAGCACCGCCGGGGAAAGCTGAGTCCATATCGGGTTTTCCAGCAAGCGCCGGTGCAACCAGACGAATCCCGTGGAGCGCTCAGTTGGATTGCGTGGCGGGCTGGTCATGGGGATTACTCGCCGCGCGCCCACGGTTCCCCCAATCGACGCACTCGCCACGGAAGGCGAAGCGCAACCATCATGATCCCCTTCAGAACGCGATAAGCGAGAACAAGAAGCCAGCGTACAGCCCGTGCGAGGCGGCCGCCGTCCTGATCGATCACATACAGCAACTCGAAGGATGTAGCCAATGATTTCGCTATGAAATTGCTAGCGTTTTCGTAGCGTGACTGCGGCGAAGGATTGCGGAACGTACGCGGTCATTCAGTCTTTTTTGGAGCTTCATGTCAGTCCGGGCCTTAAGCGAGAGATCGGGAAAGAATGCTTTCGCGAGTTTGCGACATATATCCGCGAATCAATCTGCGGTTCTCCCATCTCGACCCAGGCGTTATAGATGTGGTCTGTTTCCACACGGCGGCCACGCGGCCATCGGTCGTGCGTGAGCACCCCTTCGGGCGCCGCTGCATCGAGTTGCAAGAGAACAAACCAGAGAAGCCGCTTGAATTCTTCGGCGTCGCCATCGTCGGCCGCTTCGCGTAGCAGCCTAAAAGGCCACCACTCGCGGACGTTTTCCCACCGGGCAGGGCAGTGAATTGCATCGTGTGCGCAGCCGTGGCGCCCAGCACAGTGTTCGTGTAAACCGCTCCGGTGCAATTCCCCTTCAATATCGCAATTTTCAAGAAACTGTGGTCCCCACTTTCCGAAGTACTCGGCCAAGGATAACTGTGCTGGGGATTTCTTAGGCTTACGTGCCATAACCCGCCTCGCGCCTGCCGGAGATTGATGGGCCGCCGCGGGCGGCAGGTGTGCCCCGTCCTGGTCATGACTCCTGGACGTGACGGCCCAGAGCTTGTGCTCAGATCAATTTACCAACTCACGCGCGACGGTCAAAATGTTTTGGAAGGCTGGCTCCAGGCTGTTGCCCGGCCGAGAATCAAATCCCTGCAACCCTCCAACTCCAGTGCCGCGGTGCCCGCGGTGAGGATGGCATGCTCGATCTGGCGGCCTTGGCCCACCCGCTTCTTTTTTCTGGGTGACTCTCAAGCAAATCCGTCTCCCTGCCGATAAGCATCGAGGGAGTTATGAAAAGACCAGATTCGTGGTAGCCACGTTGCTATTTATGTTTTCCCTTGTAGCGGCGCAAGCGCGCAGGGAACAGATAAAGGTGGAAATCGTTGCACCTTCGGAGGACCGTTCAGTCAAAACCCAAGCCGGGGGCCTAATCGGTGCCATTGCCGGCGCGAGGACCACCGATGTGGTGTTCATGGTCAACGCGCAGATAAACGGAGACCGCGCGCGGCTCAAGTGTTACGAGAACCATCGGGGCTGTACAGCGCTCGGTCCTGGGATGTATGACGCCGAAATGGATGAGAAGCACGGCGACATATGGATTACGATTGTGGTCCCGGTCAGCCACAGAATCGTACGCGATCATTGGCGCGTTGTTGGAACGTGGTGATTCGCGCTCGCTTATTGAGGCCTTGTTAACGTGGGTTGAGAGCCATCGGAGCGTGGTTCTCTCACCTGCGATAATCGGGCTTTCCGCAACTCAACCTCACGGCCCTAAATCGACGAACGGTTGCCACCATCCCGTAGCTGAACGACAGCGAAACGTGCCAGTAGTACCAGGGCTATTGAAGCAGCGCTATTAACTTTGGCAGCACCGAATCAAGTTTCTCAGCATCCTCGTTATTCACAGCGCGCCTAAGGGTAGTGAGAATCGGAGCCGTACGAGAGTCGTCAAACGCGAGTGTCTTCAATCCTTCCGCGAATATACGGCGGGCGGGCATTATCTCCGGCCGCTGGTCGGGAGGGTCACCAGAAAACATCTGGCAAAGCCAGGCCGCCAACTCCTCGACTGAAACATCATCCCAGCAGTATTTCATCGATCGCTCTTCCTCTTAGCCGCGCGCTCTGCTGCCGGCCGCTTGGCCTCGTGACCCTCCCAGCGCTTCGCCGCGGCCGCGCGCGCAATCTCCTTGCGCTGTTTCTCGGTAAGCGCTTCGGCCCGGCGTTTCCCGCCAACCTCGCCTCCCTTCCGTCCGATCTGCGAAAGCTCCTCTGGTGAAAGGCTCTCGGCTCGTGCCTTGCCGCCCTTCGCTCCGCCGAGCTTCCCGAGAGCAACCGCGTGAGGGTTCTTCCTGGCCACGATTCTAGCTTAACCTAAGCGGGCAAAAAAACATGTGAAATATGCTTGACTTAAGCGGTAATGTAATGCATACTGAATTCAACGAGTGAACACAATGAGCCACTACACCGATTACGAAGATTCCGACCTCCAAGCACCCGTCGCTACTGAGTGCGACGCTGTGCTCGCCCGAGTTCTGACCTGAGGTCGCGCAACGGGCAGCTCTGCTGTGCGGATTGCCGTGATGATATCGACTTGGCCGCGTGGCTTGCCCAGGATGAAGCGCCGCTCACGGGCGATAAGGCGTTGCTCTATGCGGATGAGCAGCCAGCTTGCCTGATCGCGGCCTATGAGCATGGCACAACTGAAGAGGAAATGCTCGCCCTGCTCCGTGCGCACATCGCCGTTTGCGCTCAGTGCAACCCCGCGGCGGTCTGCTACGAGGCAAAGGCGGCCTGAATTTTGTTGAGAGTGAGGCATAGCGATGACAATCACACCAGTCAGTATCGGAAATGGATTATTCGCCCGGACGCGAGCGAGAAAGACGATCCCTGGAAAGCTATCTCGAAAAGCAGGCCAAATGCGAGCACGCCAAACGCGATCCGCGAGGCACATGCTATGAGTGCGGCCAAGAGCAGGCCAATAGCCTGCGGACCGTTATCGTAGACCACTGGGACGGCACTCGCTGGATACAGCGAGTATGGGACGGTTCGCGTTATGTCGATCCGCTGGAGAACCGGCGATGATACCCGCCAGCAAGCCCTACACGCCGTCCGCGCGCATTTGGAATGCTTTGTCACTCGCCGATCTGCTCGATGCGGCACACATCACTAGTATTACAACGTTAAGTGCTATGGAATGCTGGCGCGGCCCGCGGGGCACCCGCAATATGCGCAGAAACCTGTCCAAGTGAAGAGCACATACTGGATCTCACGACGCGTCTGTGGCAGGGTCCACCCAGAAGTTTTTTTTGGTGCGGAGACTTTCCAGGGTCAGGAAGGCGTGCGCCAACATGACCATGCTGAC